>CAZMHL010000072.1:0-8850 GCA_964566065.1 uncultured Eubacteriales bacterium | reverse complement strand
GCAAAGCTCCGCCATGCAAGAACGGGTATGGCAGGTTACCGAGATATGAACCTTTACGGAACTCAGGTTGACGGACCTTCACTTAAAAGAGAAATCGGACCTGAAATTGAAACCTTTGAAATGCTTGAAATTGAACAGCGTTATCAGAAAGTAACAGATGCGGAAAAACAGAAGGTTATTGATAACTGTATGTCAAAATGGAATTTCCTTAAACAGGCAAATCCCGAAAGCCTTAAAAAGGCTGCAGGTTACTATCTTGCAGTTAAAGCAATCTGTGATGAAAGAGGCTACGATGCAATTTCCCTTAAAGACGTTGACGGAATGAAGAAGCTTTTAGGCTTCCCTCCGGCACCAATCTTTATGCTTCTTGCAGATGAAGAAGGTCTTTGCACAATTCCCGAGAACGACTCTTTGGGTAACATAACACAGCTTATGGTTAAATACTTGACAGGTCAGTGTGCATTCTATCTTGAATTTTATGAATTCTTCACAGACAGAGTACTTGCAGGTGTTCCCGATTATGTTCCTGCAGAAGTAACCGACGGCGGCGTAACAGTTATGCCTGCGGCGTTTGGTGAACTTTCAGAGGGTATTCTTAACGTAAGCAAGGTTAAACCGGGCAAGGTAACAATGTGCCGTCTTACTTATGATGACGGAATGTATTATATGCATATGGTTACAGGTGAAGGCATTACCCCGAGAAAATGGGAAGAAGCAGGCTGGACACAGCCGGCACCACAGCTTCCGGGACTTGAAATTCTTCTTGACGATGTAGAAAGCTTTGCTCAGAACGTAATGTGTCAGCACTATATTATCTCTTACGGCGATAATACAGAGAAGATTAAAAATCTTTGTGACATACTTGGAATTGAAATAATCAGATAAGGAGGAAGCCGGATGTTATATGTTTTGGATACAGCAGACTTAAATGCTATAAGACACTGCAATGAGTATTATCCTCTTGCCGGTTGCCATAGTGTAACAATAAACGAAAGCATTTTAAAACGTGTTATTTCCCATCCAATGACAGATGCTGCAATAGCAGGTTTTGATAAAGACCGGACATCTGTGTATAGCGATAAAACAATTCTTGATTTTTGATCAAGAAAGAGTATCCGTCAGGATACTCTTTCTTTTTCTTCAAGTTCTTTATATTCTTTTGTTTTCCATTTGCCAGATAAGAAAATGATAGTGGCAAATAATGCTTCGGTAATCCAGGCACATGCAAATCCGAGATAAATTGAATAAATTTTGGGTATTCCCGTAAGGACATAATAAAATGTAAAGCAGTAAATAACAAGGGCAACCGTGTAGACCAGAGTTGAAATTACCATCATCTTGCCCGAGCCTGTAGCTCTGAAAATCCCGTGGAATACGTTGTTAAATAAATTAAATGTCAGGAAAGGCACAAAAAATCTTATCAATGTTACGGAATATTTAATGCTTTCCGCATCTTTTACTTTGTCAAGGAAGGCCTCAGAAAATCCCTGTGCGAAAATAACAAATAAAATCATAACCGGAAGATAAATGGCAAGAGTCTGGGTTATGCCAACCTTAATTCCCTGACGTACCTTTTTAATTTTTCCTGCTCCCATTGCCTGTGCAATAAAGTTTGTGGTAGCTTTGTTTGAGCTCTGGTAAACCTGCTGTTGCAGGGATTTTGCTTTGTTTGCAATGTTAAAGCCTGAAATTGCGGCAGTTCCGCAGGTATTTATCAAAGGCGAAACGGCGGTTGTGGAAACATACATTACCATTTGCTGAAGCATTGTGGGAATGGCGAAGAATACTGACTTTTTAAGCTCACTCCCGTCAAAACCCGAATTTCTCATCTGTAAATTCATTGACTGGAATATCTTTAAAAATTTAACAATGTAAATAAAACATCCCACGGAGGTTGCGATTATTGTGGCAAGGGCGCAGTATGCAATGCCTTTATGTAAAACTCCAAGAAACAGATAGTTGCCTGCAACGTTAAGAACTCCCGAAATAATCGAAACAATAAGGGGCATAGAGGTGAGTCCGAGACCGTGAGCTAAATATGTAAATCCCCAGGAAAACTGCAGAATAATCATTCCCGATATGTAAATAGAAAAATAAGAAAATGCAAGGTCTGCAATGTCATCGCTTATATTAAGAACATCAAATAATTGTTCGTGCCACACAATACAGCTTACGGAAATTAAAACCGCAATAAGTGATGTTATAATAAAATTCATTTTTATAACGTCGAGCATTTTTTTGTTTTCGTTTTTGCCGAAAAGGGATGCGGCGTAAATTGCAAAACCGGAAAGATATCCCCAGAATATTGAACTTATCAGTTCTATAAAAGGAGCGGTTACCGAGGTTGCTGCAAACCCCTCACTGCCAATAAATTTTCCTATCATCATAGAATTTATGAGAGTATAGGACTGGGAAATCAAAGCCGAAAGAACAAGAGGGATAGTGTATAAAATGTACTTTTTGTGTATATTACCCTCGTAAAGTTTTTCAATTGCCAATTTTCTCGCCTCTTTTTCAAATTATTTGACATTTCTCGTTGCTGTCACTATAATTATATTTAATATTTCGAAAAAATCAATAATTGCGGTAATTTTTCAAAATAATCAACAATAATCAAAATGGGGTGTTGCAATGTATCAGCAGGAGAGAATGGATCAGATAATGAAAATACTTAAAAAATATAATTATGTAACGGTAGATTATCTTGTTAACGAAATTCGTTACAGCCCTGCAAGTATCCGACGTGATTTAACCCTTCTTCAGAAACAGGGATTGGTTGTGAGGACTTATGGCGGTGTATCCCTTAAAGACAGCAGAGGAACGCCTTTTCGTTTTCGTCAGCACAGTATGAGAATAGAGAAAAATGCTATTGCAAAAAAAGCAGCCACACTTGTTAAAAACGGTGATACTGTTTTCCTTGATGCGTCTTCAACCACGCAATATATGGGACATTACCTTACAGATAAAAAAGGGATAACCGTTGTAACAAGTAATATGACTTTGGCAATGTATCTTTATGAACACGGAATTGAAACCTACTGCACCGGCGGAAGGGTTGTTGAATATCCGGGAGTTTTGAGTGGAGAGATGATTAACCGCATCTTTTCTTTGTTCAATACCGACATCAGTTTTTTCTCAGCAAGCGGAATTAGTTCAAAGGGAATGATACTTGGTGGTGAACAGCTTGCAAGACATATTCAGGTTATGAGAGAACATTCGGACAAAATGGTTCTTCTTTGCGGTAGTGATAAGTTTAATTCTGATTTAAAATTTAACTGTTGTTCTCTTGATGATGTGGATTATTTTGTAAGCGATAAAAACCTACCCAAAGAAATAACGGATAAATATATAAATACGAAATATCTCTGCACTACAGACTAAGGTCAACTGCAGGTAGACCTTTCTTTTGGTGAATTTATAAATGGGTATTTATAGTTGCAGAAAAAAATGGTAAACTAATAACGGTGATACTAATGAATGTTAAAATTGAAAAAATCAAAGAATTGAGAATACAGAAAGGCTTGTCCCAGAGAAAACTGGGAGAGCTTCTGGGTGTAAGCAACCGAGCGGTGTCAAAATGGGAAAACGGAATATCTCTGCCCTCATCTGCAAATTTATTGAAGCTTGCACAGATTTTTAACATTCCTTTTGAACAGTTTGCGGAAAAGAAAGAATCCGGTTTAAAAGAAATAAAGGGAATGGAATCAATAACACAGCTTTATAAAATCGGCAGAGGTCCATCAAGCTCTCATACCATCGGTCCCGAAAAAGCCTGCCTTATTTTAAAAGAAAAGTATCCCGATGCGGAAAAGTTTGAGGTAGTTCTTTACGGCTCTTTGGCGAAAACAGGTAAAGGTCACGGAACGGATACGGTTATCAGAAAAACCTTTGATCCTGTAAAATGTGACATACACTTTGATTATACGGAAAGTAACATCAAACACCCGAACACAATGGATATAACCGTTAAAACCAAAGAAAACTCAGAAACCTTCAGAGTTTACAGTGTAGGTGGCGGAAGTATACTTTTTGAGGGTGAACAGTTGAAAGAAACTGAAATTATATATCCGCACCATAAATTTAAAGATATTGCAGATTATTGCACAGACAAAAACATAAGACTCTGGCAGTATGCAATTGAAAAAGAAAAGAAAGATTTTGAAGATTACATTTCAAAAATGTGGCAGCAGATGAAAAATTCTGTAATTTCAGGATTGAAGGATGAGGGTATTCTTCCCGGTGGTCTTAACGTTAAAAAGAAAGCTAAACAGCTTTATAATATGCAGCATATCGATGAAAGCCCCGAAACCAGAGAAAGCAGAGTTGTGTGTTCTTATGCTTTTGCAGTTTCTGAGCAGAATGCATCGGGTGAGCGAATAGTAACTGCACCAACCTGCGGTGCGGCAGGCGTTCTTCCTGCAGTAATGTACTATCAGCAACAAAAAAACAACTTTTCTGATAAAGAAATAGAACGTGCTCTTATGACGGCGGGAATAATCGGAAATCTTATAAAAACAAATGCATCAATTTCAGGTGCAGAATGCGGATGTCAGGTAGAAGTGGGAAGTGCATGTGCAATGGCGGCAGCGGCTCTCGGTGAACTTTTTGGATTAAGTATTGATAAAATTGAATATGCCGCAGAGATTGCAATAGAGCACCACCTGGGACTTACCTGCGACCCTATCTGCGGACTAGTACAGATTCCCTGCATTGAAAGAAATGCTGTTGCGGCAATGAGAGCAATCAATGCAATTAACCTTGCGAGCTTTCTGTGGGACAGCAGAAAAATCTCTTTCGATAAAGTAGTAAAAACAATGAAAGAGACAGGAGACGATATGTCATCTTCTTACAAAGAAACCTCAGAAGCAGGTCTTGCAAAGCTTGACATTAAATAGAAATAATGCTAAACTTTGTCGGTGAGGTGAGAGAATGAGACTTAATTTAAATCAGATTAAAGAAATAACAAAAGGCGCAGTAAGAATTGAAGAAAATGAGGGCTTTTTATCCTTTTACAGATTTACAGAAGAACAGGAAGAAATGTACAAAGGAAGAAGTGCCGATTTTTATAAAAAGACCTTTGCAACCGCAGGCGTGAAGCTTTTGTTTAAAACAGACAGCAAAAACTTAAAGCTGAAAGGAAAAGTACAGAGCGGTTCTTCAAGAAAATATTATTCGATAGATGTTTTTGTTGACGGAAATCCTGTTGGCTATATAGATAATTTTGAAGGTATAGAACTTCCGAAAGATTATGCGAAGACAGATTTACCAATGGGTGATTTTTCAAAGAGCATTGAGCTTGGTAAAGGTGAAAAAACAGTATGTGTTTATCTGCCCTGGTCAATGGCGGCAAAGCTTGAAGAAATTTCGGTTGATGATGGCTCATTTGTTGATGGGGTTAAACTTGACAAAAAGCTTATTGCCTTTGGTGACTCAATAACCCATGGCTATGATGCGCTCAGACCTTCAAACAGATATATTTCAAGAATTGCAGAAAGCCTTGGCGCCGAAGAAATAAATAAGGCAATCGGGGGAGAGGTTTTCTGGGAAGACCTTGCAAAAACCAAAGAAGATTTTATGCCTGATTACATAGCAGTATCATATGGTTCAAATGACTGGAACAAAAGAACAAAAGAAGATTTTGAAAAAAGTTGCAGAGAGTTTTATACTTCTTTAAGAGAGAATTATCCGACTGCGAAAATTTTTGCAATATCACCCATCTGGAGAAAGGATTATAACAAAGAAAATAAATTCGGCAATTTCCTTGATGCAGAAAAATTTATTAAAGAAGTAGCGGATTCTCTTGATAACGTAACCTTTATAAGTGGATTTGATTTTGTTCCTCATGATGAAAAGTATTATGCAGATTTGTATTTGCATCCAAACGATGAAGGTTTTGATTACCAGTTTGAAAATCTTAATAAAAAGATAAAAGAGGCGTTTTAAACGTCTTTTTTTGATTCTTGATAGTTTTCTGAAAAAGTGGTAAAATAATATCATTATATTAAAAGGAGCAGAATTATGATTCTTACGGTAACGGCAAATCCTACGATAGACAGAGTTTATTTTGTTGAAAAATTTGATATGGGCGAGGTGCACAGACCTGTAAAGTTTACCCGCTCCGCAGGCGGAAAAGGTTTAAATGTTGCAAGGGTTGCAAAAATAATGGGAGCTGATACTTCAGCAATGGGTTTTGTGGGCGGATATACAGGCGAGTTCATTAAAAAAGATGTTGAAAAAAACGGAATAAAAAATCTTTTTACCCAAATAGAGGGAGAAACAAGAACCTGTGTGAATATTTCCGATAAAAACGGAAAATCGGGTGAAATTCTTGAGGCAGGTCCTGAAGTAAACGACAAAGAAGCACAAACCTTTTTAAAAGAATTTAAAAATGTTTTGAATGACTATAATATAATCTGTGTTTCGGGAAGTCTGCCGAAAGGTCTCGACAGCAGTTTTTACATTGAGCTTGTAAAAGCTGCAAAAGAGAATAATAAAAAAATAATTGTTGATACCAGCGGAAAAACGCTTGAAGACATTCTTGTTTCAAAACCCTATATGGTTAAACCGAATAAAGACGAGCTTTCAGCTCTTGTGGGCTTTGAAATCAAATCTTATGAGGAAATAAAAAAGGCTCTTGATTTTCTTTCTAAAAAGGGAATAGAAGTTCCTTTTATTTCTCTTGGAAAAGACGGAGCTGCGGCTTTAATTGGCGGTAAGTATTACAAATTTTCAACTCCCAATATCAAGGTGGTAAATACAGTTGGCTCAGGTGACAGCACAATAGCGGGAATTACCTTTGGTCTTGACAGTGGTAAGGATATTGTCGAATCAATAAAACTTGGTATGGCAGCAGGAACTGCAAATACACAGTTTGAACAGACAGGAATGGTTACAAAAGAGCTTGTTGAAGAATTTTATAAGCAGATTTATGCAGAAATAATGTAAAATATTGCAAATACTATTGACAATATGTGATTTTAGTGTATAATATTGTTGTATCTCGTTGAAACTTTTAGAATCTTAAGAGACTGAAAGTGAAGGGAACTCCGGAGAATCTCGTACAGAGTGCCGAAGGTGCAAGGCCGATATGGCTGAATCTCTCAGGCAAAAGGACGGAGCAGATTTTATGTCTATGTCTGCGAAAGAATCCGGAGCCGCCTTTAAATGAGGGCGGCTGTTTTAATGCATAAAATATTTTAGGAGGATTAAAAAAATGCAGGAAACATTGTTAAATCTTGTGGCAACTGCCAACAAGTATCTTTCCGACTACATTCTTATCATTCTTCTTGTCGGAACAGGTTTATTCTTTACATTCAAAACAAGATTCGTTCAGGTTCGTTGTTTTGGTGAAGGTATGAAGAAGGTGTTTGGCAACATCAATCTTCGCGGCGGAAAAAATAAAAGCGGTCTTTCGTCATTTCAGGCTCTTGCAACAGCAATTGCAGCCCAGGTAGGTACAGGTAATATCGTTGGTGCTTCAGGTGCTATTTTAACAGGTGGCCCCGGCGCAATCTTCTGGATGTGGGTTATCGCATTCCTTGGCATGGCTACAATCTATGCTGAAGCAACTCTTGCTCAGGAAACAAGAATCACTGATGCCGAAGGTAACATCCACGGCGGTCCTGTTTACTACATAAAGAAAGCATTCCCTAACGGCTTTGGTACATTTCTTGCAATCTTCTTTGCAATTGCGGCAACTCTCGCTCTGGGATTTATGGGCTCAATGGTACAGTCAAACTCAATTGCCGAATCAACAAATAATGCTTTTGGAATTCCGACTTATGTAGTTGGTATAATTTTGTCTGTTGTATGTGCAATAATCTTCATCGGCGGAATTCAGAGAATTGCATCTGTTGCCGAAAAAATTGTTCCTGTTATGGCAGCTCTTTTCCTTGCAGGCGGATTGGTTGTTCTTCTTACAAACCTTTCAGGTCTTATAGAAGGTTTAGGTATGATTTTTAAATATGCTTTTACACCTAACGCTTTAATCGGTGGCGGTATCGGTTATGCTCTTAAAACTGCAATCAGCCAGGGTGCAAAGAGAGGTCTTTTCTCAAACGAAGCCGGCATGGGTTCAACACCTCACGCTCACGCTATGGCAAATGTTGAAAAACCACACGAACAGGGCGTTGTTGCTATGATCGGTGTGTTTATCGACACATTCATCGTTCTTACAATGACAGCACTTGTTGTTATTACAACTCTTTATACAAAAGGCGGTATTCTCAACGGTCTTACAGGAGATGCTTATACTGCGGCAGTTTCAGGTGCAGAAGCAATTGTTTCAAAAACAAATGCAATGCAGATCGCAGTAACACAAGGTTTCCCAAGCTTTATGAGCGGAATCGGTAACGGATTTGTTGCTATCTGTCTTTTGTTCTTTGCATTTACAACAATCATCGGCTGGAACTTCTTCGGTAAGGTTAACGTAGAGTATCTCTTTAAAAATAAAAAATGGGCAACAGTTTTATATTCGGTTATTGCAATTGTGTTCATAATGCTTGGCACACTTGCATCAAACGACCTTGTTTGGGAGCTCACAGACTTCTTTAACTACCTTATGGTAATCCCTAACGTAATAGCAATGATTGCTCTTTACAAAATAGTAGTTAAAAATTCAAAGAAACAGTAATTAACAAAAAACACTGAATTTTTTTGATATTTCAGTGTTTTTTTAATTTGTAGGAAATTACAACTTATAAGTTGTAATGACGGAAAATCAAAAAAGTGTACCTCTATCCCCTCAGGATTAGGGGGCGATGATTGCCTGTGGCAATCGCTTATCGCCGACCGAACCGGCAGGTGAGAACGATGATTGCCTGTGGCAATCGCTTATCGCCGACCGAACCG
>CAZMHL010000071.1:0-8852 GCA_964566065.1 uncultured Eubacteriales bacterium | reverse complement strand
CTTACAGGATATGCTAAAAGTATAGCGTCTTCTATTTCATTTTTTTCGGCATCAGAAAGCTCATAAGGCACAACAAATTCTACACTCATTGTTTTGGAAACAGTGTGAAGCTTAACATTATTTACTTTTGTTGAAAGCATAACCGGAGATACCGGTATGTCATTAAAAACCTTGATAAAATCCATTTATATTTCAGTAATTTTCAATTTCCAGAAGAAGCTGACCAATAACTTCTTCAAAAGGAATTTTTCTTACTAATTCTCCTTTTCTGAAAAATATGCACTCATTAAGACCGCCCGCTATACCCATATCAGCATCTTTAGCTTCTCCGGGGCCGTTTACAACGCATCCCATAACTGCCACTTTCAAATTTTTATTAATATTTTTTACTCTTTCTTCCAGTTCATTTACTATTTCTATCAAATTATAATTACATCTTCCGCAAGTTGGACAAGATACTATTTCCACACCATTTTTTAGGTTTCCTGTAGCTTTTAAAATTTCTTTAGCAGCATAAATTTCTTTAACAGGATCAGCGGTAAGGGAAACTCTGACAGTATCACCGATATTGTCAAGAAGCAGACTTCCCAGTCCAACAGACGACTTAACAAGTCCTGAATACTCACTCCCTGCTTCTGTAACTCCAATATGCAAAGGATAATCTACCAGTTTATCTATCTTTCGGTAAGCATCAACAGTTTTAACAACATCTGACGCTTTGATGGATATGACAATATCTTCGTAATCGTACCGTTCAAGCAGTTTAATTTCGTTCAACGCGCTTTCTACCATGGCATCAGATGTAGCTGTACCATATTTCTCCAGAATTCTTTTATCTACAGAGCCTGAATTAACACCTATTCTTATCGGGATAGATTTACGCTTAGCTGCATCTACAATAAGTTTTACGTTATTTCTGTCTCCTATATTTCCTGGGTTAATTCTGACTTTATCTATTCCTCTTTCAATACATTCAAGAGCAATTCTGTAGTCAAAATGTATATCAGCAACAAGAGGTATAGAAATTTGTTCTTTAATTTTGTCTATAACGCGCGCCGAATCCATATCCGGAACAGTCACTCTGACTATCTGACATCCGGCATTCTCAAGCATTTTTATCTGTTCGATAGTTTTGAGATAATCCGACGTTCTGGTATTAGTCATAGACTGAATAACGACCGGATTTGTTCCGCCAATAAGCGTGTTTCCAATTCTGATTTCTTTTTTGTTTCTCATATACGACCTCACACAAAGAGTTTTAAAACATCATTAAAAGTAACAAAGACCATCACCAACATTAAAAGAACAAGACCTAATGTATGAATTGTCGCTTCAATCTTTAACGATATTTTTCTTCTTATCACAAGTTCTATAAATGCAAACAGAATTCTACCGCCGTCTAGTGCAGGTATAGGAAGTAAATTAAACAATCCTAAATTTATTGTTATAATAGCTAATATATACATTACGTTTGAAAAACCACTTTGAGCAGCAGCCCCTATTTCTTTAACAACACCAACGGGACCTGATGCTTCGCTTAACGAGATACCGCCTGTAATTAGTTGCCACAAGGATTTGATAATAAGCTTGCTGATGAATATTTCATTGTAAAAAGACAGTTTTATGCTTTGCCACAAATTGTTTTTAATTACTTTTGCAGTGATACCGATGTAATATTTCCCCTCATTACTGAACGGTTTAACATTAAAAGTAAGTTCTTTTCCGTTTCTTAAAACCGATACATCAACTGCTTCTCCATTGTTTTCAGACATAAAATAAGAAATATCATTAAAAGTTCTAACAACTTTGTTATTAAGTCTGATAATTTTATCACCCGATTCTAACCCTTGGTGATAAGCAGGTGCTGAAGTGTTAACCTGATCAATATAAGTTGATGTTACTTCAGATAAAGGAACGGTAATTATCAACAGAGCAATAAAACCCAATAAGAGATTCATTAATGCGCCTGAAGCAAGTACTGAAATTTTTCTTAAAGGAGATTTTGTCGAAAAAGAACCTTTTGTATCTATCTCCTCATTTTCCCCTTCCATATTGCAAAATCCGCCTATTGGGAAAAGACGAAGAGAATACAAAGTTCCACCTTTTTCAAAAGAAAAAATTTTAGGTCCCATTCCAATCGAAAATTCAATAACATTTATTTTATTAAATTTTGCTGCAATCAGATGACCAAATTCATGCACTCCGATAAGTAAACCAAACAAAAGTAAAGATATTATTACCGTTAACAAATCAAATTACCTCCGAAAGCTTCAAAACAGCTTCACGAGCTATTTCATCAGCTTCATAGACATCATTTAATGAATAATTCTGAATAGTTTTATATTCTGAAATCACTCTTTCTATAATATTTCCAATATCAAGAAATTTAATCTTTTTATCAAGAAACAGTTTTACTGCCATTTCATTTGCCCCATTTAAAAATGCAGTCATTGTACCACCAGTTTTTATTGCTTCTTTGGCAAGCCTGAGACACTTAAAAGTATCTTCGTCAGGTTTTTCGAAAGTAAGACCTGAATTTTTAATAAAATCAAATGGTTCACTTTCTGTTATTTCTCTATTGGGATAATTAAGAGCACAACTGATAGGAACTCTCATATCAGGCTCACCCATCTGAGCAAGTATTGCACCATCAGTATATTCTACCATAGAATGAATAATACTCTGTCTGTGCACAACAACATCAATATTTTCAACAGGCATATCAAAAAGCCATTTTGCTTCAATAATCTCAAGACCTTTGTTCATCATAGTTGCAGAATCAATGGTGATCTTCCGTCCCATAGACCAATTTGGGTGCTTCAAAGCATCAGAAACAGTAACATTTTTCAGCTCATCAATAGTTTTGCCAAAAAAAGGACCGCCGGATGCTGTAAGAATTATTCTTCTGACATTTTCCTTCTTCTTGTTTCCGTTAAGACATTGAAAAATAGCAGAATGTTCACTGTCAACAGGCAAAAGTCTGACATTATTCTCTTTTACAGCGTTTATCACATATTCACCGGCTGTAACTAATGTTTCTTTATTGGCAAGCGCAATATCGGCTTTTGCATTGATTGCGCATAATGTCGGTTCCAATCCTGCAATGCCGACTAATGAAGAAACAACAATATCATTTTTAGAATCTTCTGCGATTTCATTAACGCCTTCTCTGCCACATAAAATTTCCGTACTTGTATCAGAAACAGAAATTTTTAAAGAATTAAACAAAGCCTTATCCGCTATAGCTGCTTTTAAAGGCTTGTACTTTCTTATTTGTTTTTCTAATAACTCTATATTCTTATTGGCGGTTAAACCGACAATATTATATTCACAATTATTTCTTGACAGAACATCAAGAGTCTGGGTTCCTATAGAACCGGTAGAACCAAGTATAGATATATTTTTCATATTTTCACCTTAAAACAATGGTAAATAAACAATAAAGAGATAAAGAACAGGTGCAACTAACAGAATAGAATCAAGCCTGTCCATAATTCCTCCGTGTCCAGGTAACAAATTACCATAATCTTTAATACCGTAATGTCTTTTAATAATGGATGCAGTAAGATCTCCAATCTGAGAAAGACCACCACATATCAAGCCGAATAATATCAAATATATGTAATTTACCGGATATCCGGATTTCGTAAGGATTAAACCGGTAATAATAAGCAATAATATGCAACCGGTCCATCCACCGATTGATCCTTCTATGGTTTTCTTTGGACTTATGAGTGGACATAACTTATGTTTTCCAAGGAAAACGCCTGTAAAATATGCACAAGTATCAGTTGCAAAAACGCCAACCAATAATATTGCAAGATATATTAAACCATGTATGTTTTCTCTTATCAGCACGATAAAATGAATCAGACAAATGGTGTATATAATAAAAAACAAAGAAGTAACAACATTTTCAAGATTAACATCAGCATAATCAAATATCATTAAGATAAAAAGTGAAAACATATATGTAACTAAAACAGCAACAGTTGCCTCAAGATTTATTCTTAACGAAACAAGTAAAAATACTGAAAATACAAAATTAAGCACAGCCAAAGCAGGAATTTTTATAATTCCTGCGGCTTTTTGTACTTCATAAAATGCAGCAAGTGACAGAAACACACAAGCAACATTAAAAATATAAGCAGGAGAAAAAATCAAAAGAATTAATGTAATAAGAGCAACTACTCCTGTTAATATTCTTGTCTTCATTAGAATTTTTCTCCTCTCTTTAATTATAAACCACCATATCTTCTGTGACGCATCTGGAAATCATATATCGCTTTATCAAAATCATCAGTAGAAAATTCAGGCCACAATACATCTGAAAACCAGAATTCGCTATAAGCAGACTGCCAGGTAAGAAAATTACTTAATCTCAATTCTCCACCGGGTCTGATTATCAAATCAGGATCAGGAACATCTTTTGTATATAAATATTCAGAAAATAAATTTTCATCAATTGAATCCAAAGAAATGTTACCTTGTTTGTAGTCTTCGGCAATTTTTTTCGCAGCATTCACTATTTCGTTTCTGCCTCCATAGCCAAGAGCTATATTCAAAATAAGTCGATTTTCACTTTTAGTCTGCTCAGAAACGTAATTTATAAGTTTTTGCAAACTCGAATCAAAAAGTGAAATATCTCCTACAACTTTGATCTTAACACCTTTTCCGCCAATATATTTTTCCCAGTTAAGAAGATACATTCTCAAAAGTTTCATTATACCTGCTACTTCTTCTTTAGGTCTTTTCCAATTCTCTGTAGAAAAAGTATAAAGGGTAAGATATTTTACGCCAAGTTTAGATGCATGTTCTGAAATAATATTAAGTTGTTCGGCACCGGCTTTATGTCCTTCATTTCTTTTTAAACCTAGTTTTTGAGCATAACGTCCGTTTCCGTCCATTATAATTCCGACATGCTCGGGAATTCTGTTTAAATCTAAATTATACTTCAAGAATTTCAGCCTCTTTCTTTGAGACTACATTGTCAATTTCTTTTATTGAAGCATCTGTCATATCCTGGATGTCTTTTTCGATACCTTTAAGATCATCTTCAGTGATTTCTCCGTCTTTTTTTGCTTTTTTGTATTTTTCAAGAAAATCTCTTCTAATTGAACGGATAGCAACCTTTGAATCTTCAGCAATCTTTTTAATCTGCTTAACAAGATCTTTTCTTCTTTCTTCTGTAAGAGGCGGGAAATTAAGGCGTAACATTTTTCCGTCATTATTAGGTGTAATACCAATATCTGATGCAAGAATTGCTTTTTCTATATCTTTAATAATAGAAGCATCCCAAGGCTGTATTGTAATCATTCTTGCTTCAGGAACAGCTACTGTACCAACCTGAGAAATTGGAGTAGGAGTTCCATAATAGTCCACCTTTACTTTGTCAAGAATTGCAGGGTTTGCTCTTCCTGCTCTGATTGAAGAAAATTCTCTCAAAAGAGCGTTAATGGTTTTATCCATTTTTTCATTAATTTCAGTATACTGTTCTTTCATAACAATACCTCCATATTTTTTTATAGTTTATAGTTTATTCAACAATTGTTCCGATTTTTTCGCCGTTTACAGCTCTGATGATATTTTCAGGATCATCAAGTCCGAATACAAGAATCGGGATTTCATTATCCATACAAAGTGAAGTAGCTGTAGAATCCATAACGCCAAGTCTGCTATTAAGAATACTTATATAATCAAGCTTGTCAAATTTAACAGCAGCCGGGTTAACGTTTGGATCACTGTCATAAACCGCATCAACTTTCTTAGCAAGAAGGATAATATCAGCATCTATTTCGGCAGCTCTTAATGCAGCAGCAGTATCTGTAGAGAAAAACGGATTTCCTGAACCGCAACCAAATATTACAACTCTGCCCTTTTCAAGATGTCTTACAGCTTTTCCTCTTATGTAAGGCTCAGCAATCTGCCTCATCTCAATTGCCGTCTGAACACGTGCCTGAACTCCTTTTGATTCAAGAGAATCTCCAAGAGCCAAAGCGTTTATAACAGTAGCAAGCATGCCCATATGATCTGCTCGTGTTCTGTCCATGCCTTCACCGGTTCTGCCTCTCCAGAAGTTTCCGCCACCAACTACGATAGCAACCTGAACCCCCATATCGACACATTCTTTTACTTTGTCACAAATACTGCTTATAGTAGGTTGATCAAGGCCAACACCCTTATCGCCCGATAAAGCTTCACCGCTGATCTTAAGCAATATTCTTTTGTATTTGGGACTACTCATACATATCCTCCTATAGTAAACTATTTAACAATTTTTTCATTTCATTAACATCAGTACAAAGGTTAATCTCATTTTTGATTTTAGCTGCATTATGCATACCTTTAACATACCAAGACATATGCTTTCTCGCTTCTCGAATACCAATATACTCACCTTTGTACTTAATAATTAAGTCAAGGTGTTCTATTGCTGTGTTGATAATTTCTTCTTGTGATGGCGTAAAACCACTAAATATAAAAGGATTTCCAAGAGCTCCTCTTGATATCATCACCCCATCACAATTCGTAAAATCAATCATTTTTTGTACGTCTGAAAATCTAAAAACATCGCCGTTACCTATTACCGGTATTGAAACGCTTTCCTTTACTGATTTAATCAAATTCCAATCAGCATTTCCACTGTAATATTGTGTACGGGTTCTTGGATGAACAGTGATTGCATCTGCACCTGATTCTTCACACATTTTTGCAAATTCTACACAATTAACAGAAGAAAAATCCCAACCTGATCTGAATTTTACAGTAAGTGACAAATCCACCGCAGAACGAACAGCTTTGATTATTGCTGCTGCTTTTTCTATATCTTTCATAAGGGCAGAACCGTCATTATTGTTTACAATTTTAGGTGCAGGGCAACCCATATTAATATCTAAGACTGACGCGATATTCAATTTTTGAATTTTTTCAGCCGCTTCTGCCATATATTCCGGTTCAGAACCAAAAATCTGCACACAAAGCGGTTTTTCATCATCTTCAGTAACCAGAAGCCTTTCGGTCTTTTTGTCAGTATAATGCAACGCCCTTGAAGAAATCATTTCTGAATATACCAAAGAACATCCGAATTTTTTACAAATCAACCTGAAAGCCAAATCAGTAATACCTGCCATAGGTCCGAGTACTACATTTCCCTGAACGGTAAAATTACCTATTTGTAACATATATTACTTGCCGATTGATGCAAGATAATTATTAAGTTTTTCTACAAGCTCATCACAATTTACACCATGAACAGCACATGCCTGTTCAATTGATTCACCGCTTGATGCAGGACATCCAAGACAATGCATACCTATTTCGAAGAAGAAGGGTGCTGTTCCTTCATCCATATTCAATACTTCTCTTATAATAGTATCCTTAGTTACTTTCATTTTTAAAATCTCCTTTTTTTATACTTAATATTGCAGGAAAATCTTCTACATAAACCTTTCTTAACGCCTCTGTTCCAAGATCGTCATATGCGATTACAGTCTGTCTTTTAATCTTTTTAGAAAGAAGAGCACCAAGTCCGCCTACAGTCACAAAGTATGCACAACCATTTTTCTTAACAGAATCAATTACTTCGCTGTTTCTTTCTCCTTTGCCTATCATTCCCGTAAGTCCGTTTTTCAGAAGAATGGGCGTATAACGATCCATTCTTCCGCTTGTTGTAGGTCCGCAAGAACCTATCACCGTGCCCGGTTTTGCAGGGCACGGACCGGCATAATAGATAATCTGATTATTGATATCAAAAGGAATTGAATCACCTTTTGATAATGTGTCATACAAACGCTTATGCGCAGCATCTCTGGCTATATAGATATCTCCTGTTATCAAAACTCTGTCACCTACTTTTAAATTCTTGATTTGCTCTTTTAAAAGAGGGGTGCTGATTTTAATCTCACTCATATCATTCACCGAAATCAGGAAATCTTTTTTACATAAAGAGTGATTTCAACTCCATTGATGCTCCATTCCTTTGAATAACCTTCTACGACATCAGTAACATCATCAGCTAAAGTTTCATTCATTATTATTTCTTTATTTCTCAAAATTACATCAGAAAGTTTTGTATCAGAATTATAACCGATAACAATATGATTCTGAACTTCAAAGCCTGCTTCTTTTCTCATAGTCTGTATTTTACTGATAAGTTCTCTTACATAACCTTCTTCGATAAGTTCATCATTAAGGTTAGTGTCAAGAACAACTGTAACATTCTTTTCAGAAGCGGTAAACATACCCTCTTTCTGAACAGTTTCTATGAGTAAATCATCTTTTTCAAGTTCAATCTTTTCGCCATCAATATCAAACGTGTAAACTCCATCAGTATTCAGAATATTCATTGCTGCTGTAGTATCACAGGTTGCAAGATGCTGAGAAATTTTACCAAGAAGTTTACCATACTTGGGCCCCAATGTTTTAAGCTGAGGCTTGAATTTGTAACCGACAAAACCTGTAATATCATCAGTAAGTTCAAGTTCTTTAACATTGAGTTCATCAAGAACTATGTCAAAATATTTTTCATAAAGACCGTATGCAGTTTTTGCATAAAGCTTTGATAAAGGCTGACGGTTTTTCACATTAGCCGCGTTACGAGCTGAACGACCTGCCACTACAACGTTAAGGATTGTATCCATATTATTTTCAAGATCTTTATCGATATATTCTTCTACAGCGACAGGGAAATCACAATAATGAACGCTTTCTTTTGCAGAACTGTCATTTGTTCTTACAATATTCTGATAAATCTGTTCACTCATAAACGGAATATAAGGAGAAGCAAGTTTTGAAAGTTCTGAAAGAACGGTGTAAAGTGTCATAAATGCATTAATCTTATCCTGTGGCATATC
>CAZMHL010000070.1:0-8875 GCA_964566065.1 uncultured Eubacteriales bacterium | reverse complement strand
CCACCGAAGCAAGATGCAGCAGATTTACAGTCTGTCCCCTTTGGCCACTCGGGAACCTCCCCATATGGAGCTGGTGATGGGACTCGAACCCGCGACCTGCTGATTACAAATCAGCTGCTCTACCAATTGAGCTACACCAGCTAATATTAACTTTTAAAGTCAAGTCACAAAATGTATTGTAATACAAAACGCTCTAAAAGTCAATACTTTTTTGCAAAATTTTTAATTTTTTTATTTAAATTGCTTCAATGCTTCCTGAAGCTGAAGGTCGTCTTCCCTCGGTACAGAAAGAATGCTTTTGTTTTTATACACATCATTATTGTGAATTTCAACATCCGGAGCAACGCCCACTTCGTTGATTTCATTTCCGTTTGGTGAGAAAAATCTTGCAATGGTAAGATTTATACCTGTATCGTTTCCAAGAGGAAAGCTTCTTTGGACAGAGCCCTTTCCGTAAGTGGTTGTTCCCACGGAAATTCCTCTTTCGTTATCCTTTATTGCCGCCGTAAAAAGTTCCGATGCGGAGGCACTGTTTCCGTTTGTAAGAACAACGAGAGGCATTTTGTAAATCTGTTTTCCCGTTGCAGATATAGTATCTTCCTTTTCACCGTTTTTATACTTAATTGTAATAAGATTGCCCTCGTCTACGAACATTTCAAGGGTGCTGATAACGCTGTTAAGAAGTCCGCCGGGATTATCTCTTAAATCTATTACAAGACCTTTCATCTCTCCCATTTTGTCAATGTGGTTTTTCAGCTCTGTGTGAACATCGTCATCAAAACTGCTGATGTGGGCATAGCCGATATCACCCATTTTTTCGGAGGTTACGCTGTTTGCACTGATAAAGCTCCTTATAACATCAAAGCTTTTTTCTTCGCCGTTTCTTAAAACCGTAATTTTAACAATTTCCCCCGTTTTGCCTTTTACAAGACTTGCGACGCCGTTTGTATCAAGACCTTTAACGCTTTTCCCGTTCACAGCTGAAATTATGTCCCCTGCAAGCAAGCCCTCTTTTTCCGCAGGCGTGTCAGGCATAACGTAGCTTATTTTAATACTGCCGTCACCTTCAAGGGCAATTGATATGCCGATACCGCTGTAGTTTCCCGTTGCCTGACCTGTAAAGTTTTCAAAGCCGTATTCCTCGTCAATATAATAGGTATACTTGTCTCCGAGTTCTTCAACCATTGCCTTTTTCGATGCGCTTTCAAGCATGTTCATATCAACATCTTCGTAAAATTGTGTTTTGATTAGATGTTTCAGGTAAAGCTCTTCATAGTTAACGCCGACCACAACCGCAAGGGTAATTACCGATGAAATCAGACCGACGGCAAGATATTTTACAAGCTGATTAATTTTTTTGTCCATTTTTTCACACCTTTACAAAAATAGGATATTAAACTTGTTAATATCCTATTTAAATTCTATTTTTTCTTACTGGAAATAATTCCTCGGGTTTGTTGTACTGCCGTTTACCATTACCTCAACATGGCTGTGAGGTCCGGTTGAATAACCCGTATTTCCCGATGCGGCAATCTGCTGACCTGCTGAAACCTGCTGCCCCGCAGAAACCATAAGCTTGGAATTGTGGGCATAAAGAGTACTGAGTCCGCCGCCGTGATCAATTACAACGTAGTAACCGTAAGCAACGTTATACTGGGCTTTTATAACGGTTCCTGCTGCTGCGGCAACAATTTTTGAGCCGCTTGGCACACCGATATCAAAACCGCCGTGAAGCTTGTAAACCTTAAGGGTCGGGTGTAATCTGTAGCCGTATTCACTGGTGATTGTGTAATATCCCGGTGCGGGCCAGGTGAATTTCCCGCCCGTATATTTCGTACTGCCGTTTGATTTTGAAAGCTCCGCTGCAAGCTGTTTTTTAAGAGCTGCTTCTTCCGCTTCCGCTTTGGCATACGCCGCCTTATACTGGTTTATGTCAGAATTTATGCTGTTTTCAATTGCCTGAAGATCTGCATTCTGACTGTCAAGCTCTGTTCTTCTTTCCTTGTAGACGTTCTGATTTGCAACAACCTTTGCCTTGTCTTCTTCAAGTCCTGACTTGATTTCTTCGATTTCCTTCATTGTATCAAGGTAGTTGTTGTACATATCGTTGTCGTAATTTAAAAGCTGCTTGATAATTTCAATATATGACAAAACATCGTTAATGTTTTCGTCGCTGAAAAGCATTGTAATGTAAGAGGTTGAGTTGTCCTCGTACATAACACGCAGTCTGGTTTTCATTGTTTCATACTGCGCCTCTGACTTTCTTTCCGTTTCGGCAAGCTCTGCTTCTTTCTGTGAAATCTGACCGTTGAATTTGTCAATGTCTTTCTGAATAACATCAATTTCATCCTGAACGGCTCTTATTCTTTCTTCAATTACCTGCTTTTTGGCAAGAATGTCATCTTTTTCGCTTTCCTTTTTGTCTATCTGCTTCTGTAGTTCCTTTTTTTCGTCTGACTTCTGATTTATTTTCTGCTGGGTGGTGTCCGCAAGTGCAATGTACGGACTTAAAAATGAAAATGCAAAAACAAACAGAATGCATACAAGCAGAATTGCTGCAACAATTGATGTAAATTTTTTGTTCATTTTCTTCCCTCCGTTACACTTTAAGATGCTTTCTGATTGAAAAAATACTTCCTACCGCACCAATAAATGCACCCACAAAAACAAATATGAGAACCAGCGGTAATGCAATCTGTGAGAAAGACAACAGCTCGTAAGAGCCGATTTCAACGGAAGCGTACACCCTTGCATAAACAATCCATACAATAACAAAAGTAATTAACGCCCCGTAAAGTCCGATAATGATGCCTTCAATAATAAAAGGCCATCTTATAAACCAGTCGGTAGCACCGATATATTTCATAATGTTGATTTCTTTTCTTCTTGAGTGAACCGAAACCCTTATGGCGTTTGAAACAATGAACGCCGAAACAATGCAAAGAATAATAACAAGCCAGATGCTGGCATTTCTTATGGTGTTTACAACCTTAACAACCGTTCCTGCCGCCTCCTGGAAGTCGGTGGTGTTTTCAACGCCGTTGATTGCAGAAATTTTTCTTGCAACGGAGCCCGTCTGGGTAAGGTCTGTAAGGCTTACCTTAAATGAGTTTCTGAAAGGATTGTCATTTTCAAACCCTTCAAGTATTTCCGCATTGTCTTTAAGCTTCACTTTCATTTCTTCAAGAATCTGTACCTTGGTATATTTTTCAACGCCCTCAACAAATTCTATTTTTTTAATCTGCTCGCCGATACTGTCGTAGCCCGCATCATCAAGGTCATTGCTGATGAAAACCTGAATTTCACAGTCCCTTGAAAACTGCTGTGCGATGGAGTTAATGTTAAAAGTAAGGGCAACAATAACACCTAAAATAAGCAGAGCGGCAACCGTAGTACCGATGGAAGCCATTGTGGTAAGTCTGTTTTTCTTAACACAGTTGACTGCTTCTTTTACATAATAACGTATTGCATCAATCCTCATATCCGTACGATCCTTTCTCTTCATCCCTGACAATGGAGCCGTCTTCTATGGCAATAACACGCTTCTGCATTTTGTCAACAATGTCTTTTGCGTGGGTTGCAATAATCATTGTGGTGCCTCTTTTGTTGATTTCCTCAAGAACGTTCATAATTCCATTTGCAGTTTCAGGGTCAAGGTTACCTGTCGGCTCGTCCGCAACCAGAAGCTTCGGATTGTTTGCAATTGCTCTTGCAATGGCAACTCTCTGCTTTTCGCCGCCCGAAAGCTGTGACGGATACGCCTTTGCTCTTTCCGCAAGACCTACCTGATTTAAAATGTCGGGAATTCTTTTTCTTCTCGTTTTTCTTGAAATTCCCACAACTATCATGGCAAATTCAACGTTTTCGTAAACCGTTTTGTCCTCAAGCAGTCTGAAATCCTGGAACACAACGCCGATATTTCTTCGGAACATTGGGATATCTTTCTGCTTTAAGGTGCTTACGTCAACGTCATCTATAACAAACTGTCCCTCGGTGGGAACGGTTTCTCTCAAAAACATTTTTATAAGGGTGGATTTACCTGCACCCGATGCGCCGACCAAAAAGACAAACTCGCCTTTTTCTATCATAAAATTCACATCGTGCAAAACTCTGTTGCCCTCTTCGTAAATCTTACCCACATTTCTGGCAATTACCATAGTATGTACCTCATTTCCTATCTTCTTGAAGTTTTAAGATATTTCTGAATAAGAAGTGCAATTTTGAACAAAAGTGCATCGTCAAATTTTCTTACGTCAAGACCGGTCAGGCTTTGAACTTTGTCAAGTCTGTAAACCAGTGTGTTTCTGTGAATATAAAGCTCTCTTGCCGCAAGAGAAATGTTAAGGTCGTAGTCAAAGAACTTCTGGACCGTGTTTATTGTATCGTTATCAAGCTCGTGAAGTATTTCGTCTGTTAAAATTTCGTTTAAGAAGGATTTGCACTTGTGAATAGGCAAAGAAGTTACAAGTCTGCTTATTCCAAGATTCATATGTGAGTAAATTCTGCTTCTTGTTTCAAAAATTTCGCCTACGTCAAGAGCCGCCTTTGCGGTTACATAGGATTCGCCTACATTGTCAAGCTTTGTGCTTATGCAACCGATACCGATTGACGGATGCTCCATAAGTTCGTTGGAAATACCTGTTGAAATAAGGGAAGCAATTCCAGTAAGCTTTGAATTGGAAGGTTCTGTTTTGCATTTTCTTACAAATACAAGCTCTCCCGTGCCATTAGGGAAAATGTGATCCCCTTCGCGCACCGGAGCAACCTCTTTGATTATTGTAAGAGCCTCCATTATGTGCTTATTTGAAACTTTTATGACAAAAACCACACGGATAAGCTCATCTTCAATTCCAAGACACTGTGCTTTCCACGCCTGATTTTCAAGTCTTTCGTTAATAATCTGCTGGAAGAAATATTCTTCGTCGTCAAATTCTCTGTTTGCCGCCTTGAAAGCTTTAAGGGACGCAAGGAAAATACCTGCGGTCTTTTTGTCGGTGTCCGCTTCGGTGAACATTGTAAGCTTGTCCGATTTATCAAACTCAATTTCATAAGATTTGTAATTGAAATCAACCTTTGAAATTTTGCTTCCGATAAGGTCCTTGTCCGTGCAGGCGCTTATAACCGAATTTGAATTATATATTCCTACTTTTTCATTGATATTGGCAGAAATTTCATCAAGAAATTTCTGATAAAGCGAAATAGACATTTCTCTTTTTCCTCCTGACTTGCAGTTAAACACAACAATACATAGTAATTGTATCACAAATATATTGATTTTGCAAAACAAAATATAGGAAAACCCGTAATTTTCGCCGAATTTTCACAAAAATCCTCTGTTTGACGGTAAACAAAGGAAGATTTTTTAATGTACGGCTTCTGACCGCCGATTTTCTTTATGCTTGACTATTGTCAGATTTTGGTATAAAATGTAGGGCGGTGGAAAAAGGAGTAGATTTATGAAAGATTTCAGTAAAGAATTTAATTTTACAATTTTAATAATAGTTCTTATTCTGATTACACTTATCGCAGGTGCGGGACTTGCCCTTAAAGAACAGTTTGCGCCGGCAAAAGCACCTGTTATTGAATCAACCCTGACAAAAAACGCAAAGTTAATCAGCAACAGAATTTATAAGTACAGAGATACCCGCTACAAGGATTTTGACAAAATAAATGCAATAATCGGAAATCTTGATTACATAGGTTTCAGATATGTTTCTGCCGAACATTCCCAGAACGATGAAAATATTATCACCGTCAGCTATAAGGCGGACAGCAGAAGCAAATACCGCATAATGAGCGACTACAATAAGAATTTCTATCAGACCTCAATCACGCTTTTTGCTCTGGTAAACGATTTGAGCGGTGTAAGAATTTCCGTGTCGGATGACTATGGTGAGTTCCGCTCTTTCTTTGCACAAAGGGCACAGCTTTCGGGGGTTGCTTCCTATACAAGGGCATACACAAATGCGTATTTTGAAAATGTAACAAGGAACGAGGAAACCTTTGTAAAATGCATTGAGGATCTGCTTCTTCTGAATGTTCCCGTTGAAGGAAAGGCTTTTGAAAGAAGGATTTATAAAAGTCTTCCTGCGGAGCTGGAGCTTGTTGAGGGAAGCGCAACGGAAATTTCCGCAACAATTTCAAGAGCCGATGCAAAGCTTCTTGAAAAATACGGGGCAGATATAACCGAATGTATTAACAGACCCTGTGAAATCAGACTTTATTCTGTAAATAATTATATTAAAAACGAAATTTCACCCTACGTTTTCATTTTTGCCGACGGCGAGCTTTTAACCTTTGCAAAGCTTGAAGATGAAAAAGTAAAAACGGAAATAATATCAGCTCTCAACTGAAAAAATTAAAATGCAGTGTTTAGTATGGCTTCTCCTTGAGGAGAGACTCCGCCGTAGGCGGTGGTGAGGCGGAATGATTTTTCGGTAAATTGAAACCAATAGTTTAAAACAGAGCTGTTTCTTCTGTGAAACAGCTCTGTTGCTTGCTTTCCGCGAAAATGAGATTTGCCGTACCAAAAGTACTGTCTGCGCTCATTTTTTATAATTCAGTCACTTTGTGACAGCTTCTCCTCAAGGAGAAGCCTTGCAGTTAAATAACCCGTTTATGGGTAACAAGTAACAATTGTATGGCCGGCGGTCCGGTAAAAAGGCACTTATGCAGCGCGGCCGGCAGAGGGTAGGCTATGCCCGAAAATGAAATACCACCCGCAATAAGCCGGTGGATATTTATTATCTGAAATTTACTACAACGCGGTTGATTTTAAAGCCCTGTGCGGAGAAATTTCTTTCGTATTCTGTCTGAATATTGTTTTCGTTATATTTTGAGTTATGCAGGTCGAAGGTAAGCTGTGAAAGGTAAGTGCCGAAGTGGGCAAATTCACCGAGAGAAAATTCGAAGAGGGGTTTGTTGTCCGTTTTGAATTCAAGCTGACCGTCATTTTTCAATATGTTTTTATAAATTTCAAGAAAAGTTCTGTATGTAAGTCTTCTTTTTGCCTGCTTTGACTTTTTCCAGGGGTCGGAAAAGTTAAGATAAATTTTGTCTATTTCATTTTCCTCGAAAATGTCGCACAAATCCTTGGCGTCAACATTCATAAAGACCACGTTTGTAAGCTCTTCCCTCATAACCTTTTCCATTGCAAGGATTATTACATCCATACACTTTTCAACGGCTATAAAGTTAACATTGGGGTTTCTTTTTGCGGACTCAACCACAAAATCGCCCTTCCCGCAGCCTATTTCAAGATATATTTTATTGTCATTGCCAAAACGCTCTTTCCACTTGCCTTTAAGGGCGGTTGGTTCGGCAACTGTCAGAGAAGCGCATTTTTCAAAACGCCCTTCTCTGTTTTTCTTTCTTCTCATTCTCATAGCTTATTTTCCTGCCTTGTATCTTAAGTTATTGTTGAGAATTTTCTTTCTTATTCTTATGTTTTCAGGAGTTACTTCAATAAGCTCGTCCGCAGAAATAAATTCAATTGCTTCCTCAAGGCTCATAATTTTCGGCGGAATAAGTCTTAAAGCATCGTCAGCACCCGAAGAACGGGTGTTTGTAAGGTGTTTTTTCTTGCAGACATTTACATTTATGTCTTCCGCTTTTGGAGATTCACCGACAACCATACCCTCATAAACGGGAGTGCCCGCAGGAATAAAGAGAGTTCCTCTTTCCTGAGCATTGTAAAGACCGTAGGTTACAGCTTCACCTGTTTCAAAAGCAACAAGAGAGCCTGTTGACCTTGTTTCTATATCTCCTTTGTAAGGCTGATAGCCCTCAAAAATTGTATTTAAAATACCCTCGCCCTTTGTGTCTGTAAGAAATTCATTTTTATAACCGAAAAGACCTCTTGAGGGGATTAAGAATTCAAGTCTTGTTCTTGTACCTTTAGGGTCCATTGAAACAAGCTCTGATTTTCTTGAGCCGAGCTTGCCCATAACTGCACCCACACAGTCATCGGGAACATCAATTACAACTCTCTCAATCGGTTCGCACTTAGCACCGTCAATTTCTCTGTAAAGAACAACGGGAGCGCTTACCGCAAACTCATAGCCCTCTCTTCTCATTGTTTCAATTAAGATTGAAAGGTGCATTTCACCTCTTCCGCAAACACTGAAAGAATCTGTTGATTCAGTATCGGAAACTCTTAAGGAAACGTCCTTTAAAAGCTCTCTGAAAAGTCTGTCTCTTAACTGTCTTGAGGTCACGAATTTACCCTCTTTGCCTGCAAAAGGACTGTCGTTAACAGAAAAGGTCATTTCAACCGTCGGTTCACTGATTTTAACAAAAGGAACAGGTTCAACGTTAAGGGGGTCACAAAGAGTGTTGCCGATTGTGATGTCGCCCACACCTGAAAAACAGATAATGTCGCCAACCTTTGCATCGGTAACGGGCTGTCTTACAAGACCTTCTATCTGGTAAAGGTTTGCAAGTCTGCTTTTGTATGAAACGCTTTTGTCGTGATAGTCGCAAACAAGGATTTCCTGGTTTTGTTTTATGCATCCTCTTTCAATTCTGCCGATACCGATTCTTCCAACATATTCGTTGTAGTCAATGGAAGAAACAAGCACTTGAGCAGAGCCCTCGTCGTCACCCTCGGGAGCGGGAATCTGGTCTAAAATCTTTTCAAAAAGGGGAACAAGGTTTTCGCCCTTAACGTCGGGAGAAAGGGATGCCGTTCCGTCTCTTCCCGAGCAGAAAATAACAGGACTGTCAAGCTGTTCATCTGTTGCATCAAGCTCTATAAGAAGCTCTAAAACCTCATCGACAACCTCATCAATTCTTGCATCGGGCTTGTCTGTTTTATTTACCGCAACGATTAACTTGTGACCAAGCTCAAGAGCCTTCTGAAGCACAAATCTTGTCT
>CAZMHL010000069.1:0-9043 GCA_964566065.1 uncultured Eubacteriales bacterium | reverse complement strand
TTGAATAAGCAGCCTTAACCATTCCGGGACCGCCTGTGGCAAGAATAATGTCAGCCTCTTTCATAACCGTGTTTGTCATA
Source organism: uncultured Eubacteriales bacterium (assembly GCA_964566065.1). Classification (GTDB taxonomy): domain Bacteria; phylum Bacillota; class Clostridia; order RGIG6154; family RGIG6154; genus CAZMHL01. The sequence continues at coordinate 8,963 of CAZMHL010000069.1, read as the reverse complement.
TCAAGGCTTGGAACATCAATCCAGCCGATAATTCCTTCGGGAGCGCCTGCTTCAACTGCGGCCTCAAGTACAATTTTTGCCGCTTCAATTGTTGAATTCTTTGCTCTCGGGTGAGGACTTATAATAATTCCGTTTCTTGTTTTAAGTGAAATAAGTGTTTTGAAAATTGCAGTTGAAGTAGGATTGGTGGTAGGAATTACCGCCGCAATAACACCGATTGGCTCTGCAATCTTTTTAATTCCGTATGCTTTGTCTTCTTCAATAACTCCGCAGGTTTTTGTGTCTCTGTATGCGTTGTAAATATACTCTGATGCATAGTGGTTTTTGATAACCTTGTCTTCCGCAACACCCATACCTGTCTCGGAAGCTGCCATTTTGGCAAGGGGTATTCTTGCTTTGTTTGCAGCCGATGCCGCCGCAAGGAAAATTCTGTCAACCTGTTCCTGAGTAAATTCAGCGAATTTTCTCTGAGCTTCTCTGGCACTTGCGATTTTTTCTTTCAGTGCTTCAACACTGTCTACAATTGTGTAACCTTTGTTGTCCATTTTGAATCCTCCTATATATAAAAATGATAATTTTTATACTGCTCCAAGTTTCCGCTAATTATATTATCACTTTTTAAAAAAAGTGGGAATTGTAAATTAGGCATAGGGTTATGTATTAAAACACATTATAAAAGGGGATATAAAAAAGTTCAGAATGCAAAAAGAAGCGTAACTGTCAGTTACACTCCTTTTTAATATATTCCTTTTTAGCTTTTAATATTTCTTCAATGAACATTTTGTCAAGCTCTGAAAGCTGATAGCCTTTGTGGTAAATAAGAACATCTTTGTAAATCTTTTTGTTTTCCTCGCAGTATCTCTGCACAAGACCGTAGCGATCAAGAAGACTCTGGGGAACAGGTGATACCCACATAAAGGTCTGATTGTTGCTCGATAAAAGCTCAAACTGACTTGCTCTTTCAAAAACGAAAATTCGTCTGTCAATGTTGTCGGGAAGCTCTTCCTTTTTAACCTCTGCAAGTGAAAGGTTGGGAACGTAAGGGTCCGCATGGGCGATTTCAATGAAAGGTGTAAGGTCTGCGAAAGTTATGTCTTTTTTCTGCGCAAGGGGACTGTCCTTTCTCATAATAAGAGAATAGTTGAAGTGAGTGACAGTTTCATACACAAGACCTTTTTCCTCAAGCATTTTTTTAAAGTGCGAGTCAAAGCTCTGGGCATATCTTATAATTCCAAGCTTGTAGTCTGCTTCTAAAATGTTTTTAACCGCGCGAAGAGCATTTGTTTCCTTGTAGAACAGCTCAACGGGACTTTCGCCGATTTTACTTGAAAAGCGTGAAAACGCATCGGATATATAACAGGCTCTCGGTACAGAAACGGAAAATTTCCTTTTGGAGGTATGACCGTCCTTGTAAATTTCCTCAACCTGGTCAATCTGTTTTAAAATCTGGCGTGCATAGCCTAAAAATTCCTGACCTTCCGGAGTGGGGTCCATTCCTTTGGCACTCCTGTCAAAAATGACAATACCAAGGGACGCCTCAAGTTCTTTTATTGCACGGCTCAAATTCGGTTGTCCCATAAGAAGCGTTTCTGCCGCTTTGTTAATGGAACCCGCTTTTGCAACTTCAACAGCATATTTTAAATGTAAAATATTCAAGGTTTTTCACCGCCGCTTATATTTTATTTGGATATTAAAAATATTCCCAGTTTAACTCTATCACTTTCTCCTTTTTTTGGGAATTGTAAATTTTACATAAGGGTTATGCGCTTTATGATAATACTAAAAAGGGAATCCCGCATACCCGGGATTTCCTTTTCTTTAATAGTTAATTATAATACTTTCGTTTGTTGCCGAAACGTCAAGATTGTAAAGCTTTGAGAACATAAGTACGGGAACGTAAACCACACCGTCAAATTCCCGAGGATAAAAGTCAAGCTTTGTGTGATTTCCGTCTGTTACCGCATTTGTGTCCATAAGCCACAGGGAAACAGTTTTATTCTTAAATGAAATGTCGAATTTATCCTTTTCATTTTCATCGGGTGTGAAAGTGCCGCCAATGCTTTCAATTACAGATTTCAGCGGAACAAGATATGACTCATTTTGCCGGTCTTTAAGTACATTTGCATCAAGTGTTACCGCCTCGCCGTTCAATGCAGCATCACGACTGTCGGATTTCATAACAATACGGTGAGTTTTAACGGGATGGGCTTTTTCGTATTCTTCTTTAATCTCTTCTGCGGAAAGAATGTAAGAGAAAATTCTTGTTTCGTCAATCTGACCTTTCATATATCCGTTTTCACCGATTCCGATAAAGAACGGGTTTTTGTTGGATGCAATTTCTTTGAATTCAAACAGATTTTCGGGCATAGGAATTACGTTAACAAGGGTTCCGTCAAAGTATAAAGAATAATTGTTTTTATCCAGAGTAACTGCAATGTGGTGCCAGATGTTTTTAAGAGCTTCCGTATCAATAAAGCGGTCTGTTGCAAATGACTGTGAAACATATTCTCCGTTTGCGTTAATAAAGGTAATGTCGCAGAGAATAGTTCTGTATTCGTCGAAAAATTTAATTGTAACGGGACCGTTATGTACATCGCCGCTTGAGGATGCTCTTCCGAAAATAATGGGGTTTACAATACTTGTGTCCTTTATTTTAATCCAGGTCTGGAAAGTAAATTCTTTTGAAAGGTTAAAAGGCCTGCTCATTTCCAGGTATCCGTCTTTAAGCTCGAGACTTTTTTTGTTTGCACCGTCGTTTGAATATGCCATAACTCCGTAAGGTGTCAGGCTCAATTCATCAGAATAAATGTTTATAAGATTACCTTCATAGTTTGAGGAAAACTCGACAACGCTGTTATCTCCCGAAACTTTTTGACCTTCAAAAGAATGAGTAATTACCATAATCATAAGTGCGATTATAATAACAAGCATAACGCCGAGGGCAATCACAACTCTGATGTCAAGGCTTTTCATATAGGACCAGAAATCAAGAGCAGCTTTTTTGATAAAGCCTGTAAAACTCTTATATATGTTTTGGCACTTTGAACCGATATTTATACAGATTTTTTTAACATTGCCCCAAAAACCGAAAAGGGCATTTTTGATTTTCGTAAGCATAATACACCGCCTTTATGTAAAATTATATAAGAATAAAGAAAGTTTGTCAAATTGTAATAAATATGATACAATGTTTTTAACAAAGATGTGTTCGGTTGATTTTCTATCATTCGTACATTTAAGCTTTTATAATTATTTCAGAAAAATGTTGACAGTAAGGAGAAATGACAATGAATCAGAAACGCAGAGGACAAATTGTGAAAATGCTTGAAGATGCACAGGCGGTAAGCAATAAAGAGCTTATGGAATGTTTCGGCATTTCAATTGAAACTGTTCGTCGTGACCTTGCATACCTTGAAAGTCAGGGCGTTTTAACAAGAGTATATGGGGGTGCTGTGAGAAAAGAGGTTGTTTGCACAGAGCCGCTTTACTCCAGCCGTGAACAGGAAAACAGTGAAGAAAAGCAGTTGATTGCACAAGCGGCTGAAAACTTTATTGTACATGAGGATATTGTATTTTTTGATTTGGGTACAACGGTTGAAACAGTTGCAAAAAAGCTTGACAAATCTAAAAACATTCACGCTTTTACAAATGCTGTCAGAACTGCGGTTATTCTGTCGGAAAACTGTAAAGAGGTTATTCTGACCGGAGGTAAAATCCGTCCCGGGGAGCTGTCTCTTTCGGGCACACTGGCAGAGTCTAATATTTCTAATTTTAATATTGATAAGGCAATTATCGGTGCGGCAGGCATAACCGACGAAGGAATTTCGGATTTTATTGCCGATGAAGCAGGTCTGCGCAGCGAGGTTATCCGTAATGCAGAAAAAGTAATTGTTCTTGCAGATTATGCAAAGTTCGGAGTAAGGGCAATGTGCCGTGTGTGCTCTCTGGATAAAATAGATATTCTTATTACAGATGAAAAAGCACCAAAGGATATGTTGAAGAAAATTGAAAAAAAAGGCGTAAAAGTTGTTGTGGCAAAGTAGGAGCGGAGCGGATGTTATCCGCTCTTTTTGTTAATTTGCAGGAAATTACAACTTTTAAGTCGTAATGACGGAAAATCATAAAAGTGTACCTCTATCCCCTCAAGATTAGGGGGCGATGATTGCCTGTGGCAATCGCTTATCGCCGACCGAACCGACAGGTGAGACCAGGGGAGTTGAAGTGTTTAATAAAACACTTTTTTAATTTTCGGCTTGGAATATTTGACAACATTTTGAAAATATGTTGACAACCTTTTGGTAGTATGATAAAATTATCCTGAAAAATTTAATACTACAAGTTTCCAAAAAATAATGTATCAAGGGGAGGTAAAAATACTATGAAAACAGATGTTGTTGTTATCGGTGCCGGCGCAGTCGGTTGTGCGATAGCAAGAGAGCTTTCAAAGTATAATGTTAACGTAATCGTTGTTGACAAAAATGAAGATGTCGGCGGCGATGCTTCAAAATCAAACAGTGCCATTATTCATACAGGCTATGATGCAGCTCCGGGAACTCTTGAGTCTCAGCTTGTTGTTGCGGCAAATCCGATGTATGATGAAATAGTAAAGGATCTGGATGTACCTTTCAGCAGAATAGGTGCAATACTTCCTGCAATCACAGAAGAACAGTTTAATCAGCTTCCTGCTATTAAGGAAAAAGCTTTTAAAAACCACGTTTACGATGTTGAATACAAATCAGGCAAAGAGCTTCTTGAAATGGAACCGAATCTTAATCCTGAAGTTAAAGGCGGATTGTGGATCCCGAGAGAAAGCATTATCGATCCGTTTATCTTGGTTCAGGCAATGGCTGAAAATGCCAATGCAAACGGAGTTGAGTTCCTTTTAAATGCAAAAGTAACCGACATTAAAACAGAAAACGGAAAAATCAAAAGCGTTGTTACAGAAAAAGGCGAAATTGAAACAAAATATGTTATCAACAGCGCAGGTCTTTACTGCGATGAAATTGCAGAGATGGTTGGCAAAGCTGACTATAAGGTTGTAGCAAGAAAAGGTCAGTTCTATATTCTTGACAAAAACACTTCCTGCCGGGTTGAACACATTGTTCTGCCTATTCCTACAAAGGTTACAAAAGGTAAGCTTATGTGTCCTACAATTCACGGTAATATGCTTGTCGGACCTACTGCGGAGGATCAGGATTCAAAGGTTGATAAATCAACATCAACAGAAGGTCTTGACAGTATTGCAAAGGATGTAAGAAACTTAATTCCCGGCGTAAATCTTCGTGATACAATTACCCAGTATTCAGGACTTCGACCTAACCGTAATCCTGAAGGACTTAATTTTGATATGTATGATGACCTTGAGGGTTACATAAATCTTTCAGGTGTTCGTTCAACAGGACTTACACTTTCTGTTGCAATGGGTAAATACGTTGTACAGCAGATGCTTATGAACGGTGCAGGTTTTGTACTTAAAGAAAACTTTATCAAGGAAAGAAAAGGAATTATAAAATTCAGCGAACAGCCCCGTGATGTTCAGGATGCTCTCATTAAAGAAAATCCGTTGTACGGCAATGTGGTTTGCCGTTGTGAAACAATTACAGAAGCTGAAATTATGCAGGCAATTCACAGACCGTTGGGCGCAAAGAGCGTTGACGGAGTAAAACGCCGCGTACGTGCGGGAATGGGACGTTGCCAGGCAGGTTTCTGCGGTCCTAAAGTTATTGAAATTCTGGCTCGTGAGCTTAATGTTGCTCCCGAAGAAATTAACAAACATAATGCCGGTTCTTACATGGTAACCGGAAGAAGTCGTTAAGGGGGTAAAGGTTATGTATAATATGGATTATGATGTAGTTATAGTTGGCGGCGGTCCCGCAGGTCTTGCTGCTGCGGTTTCTGCAAAAAATGAGGGTGCAGAAAAAGTCCTTATAATTGAACGTGATAATGCACTTGGAGGAATCCTTCAGCAGTGTATTCATCCCGGATTTGGTTTGACACGTTTCAAAGAAGAACTCACAGGTCCCGAGTATTACAGCCGTTTTACAAAGCAGGCAGACGAGCTTGGTGTTACATATCTTCTTAACTCTATGGTTTTAGAAGTTGATGCAGACAAAAAACAGGTTATCTGTACAAGCGGTGAATACGGAATGGTTTGCGTTCAGGCAAAGAGTATTGTTCTTTCGATGGGTTGCCGTGAAAGAACACGTGCAGGTATTGTTGTTCCCGGAACACGTCCGGCAGGTCTTTATACAGCAGGTTCCGCACAGCGTCTTGTAAACCGTCAGAACATTATGGTTGGTAAAAAGGTTGTTATTTTAGGTTCAGGCGATATCGGAATGATTATGGCACGCCGTATGACACTTGAAGGTGCAGAGGTTGTTATGGTTGTTGAACTTATGGATTACCTTGCAGGCTTAACACGTAACAGAGTTCAGTGTCTTGACGATTTCGGTATTCCGCTTAAACTTGCACACACCATTACAAAGATTGAGGGAAATGAACGTGTAACAGGTGTTTATGTGGCTCCTGTTGACGAAAATAAAAAGCCGATTCTTGAAAAAGAAGAGTTCGTACCTTGCGACACAGTTCTTTTCTCGGTTGGACTTATTCCCGAAAACGAGCTTTCAAAGAAAGCAGCAATTGAAATTTCTCCCGTTACAAATGGTCCTGTTGTAAATCAGCATATGCAGACTTCTGCAGAAGGTGTTTTTGCCTGCGGTAACGTAGTTCATGTTAATGACCTGGTTGACAACGTAAGTGCAGAAAGTGAAACAGCAGGTAAGTATGCAGCATTGTATGCAATGGGTAAAATTTCAGAAGAAAAGAAAAACGTCACCTGTAATACAGGCAGAAACGTAAGATACATTTGTCCTCATACAATTTCTTTGTCAGGACAAGAAGAAAAAGTAAATCTTTATTTCCGTGTACTTGCTCCCGAACTTGGTTCAAGACTTGTTGCAAAATGCGGTGATAAGATTATTGCAAGCAAAAAAGAAATTAAGGTAAACCCCGGTGAAATGAACTGCATCACAGTTAATACCTCCGATATTACGGACGGATTGACCGTTGAGGTTGAGCCGAGTGGAGTTGACCCCCACAAGGTTTAAAACATAAATTTTGCGTAATACTGCAGAAAATTCTGCAAATATACGCGAGTATTATTTTTGAATTTTCCTTGTCTTCCATCAAAATTTAATAATTTTAAACTCTCCGACCTTAAGCTTAGGAAAATTTTAAATAATTAAGGTGCGGAGGACGAAGCAAGGCTGACGCCTTGCGAGGACGACAAGACTTAAGGATAAAAATTTAACAAGTTTAAGGCTTATGGGGATCAAATCCCCTCGGCTTAAGGAGGACTAATGCGATGAAAAAAGATATAATTTGTACAATTTGTCCGAGAGGCTGTATAGTTACAGCAGAGGGCACGGCAAATGAAGTTGCTTCTGTTACCGGCTATGGTTGTAAGCGCGGTATGGAATTCGCTGCCGCTGAATTTACAGCACCGGTAAGAATTTTAACAACAACCGTTAAAATTGAAGGCAGTGAGGGCGACCTTTTGCCGGTTCGTTCATCAAAACCGTTGCCTAAGGAAAAAATTCTTGACTGTATGGAAGTTATCAAAAAAGCTGTTGCATCTGTTCCTGTTAAACAGTATGATGTAATTGTAAAAGACATCTGCAAAACAGGTATTGACATCATTGCAACAAAAGATATTAAATAAGGAGCAGACTATGAGTAAAAGGGTTTATATGTGCGGACTGTCTCAGGAGTCCAACTCTTTTAATCCGGTATTGACAAATCTTAATGATTTTGAAGCTTTTGACCCGTTCTGGGGAGAGGGGGCATTACCTGAAGCATTTTGTATGCCCTCTGCAAACGGAATGTACGAGGTGTTGTCGGAGGCAGGTGCAGAAATTGTATGCGGACCTGTTATACGTGCGGGGAGCGGCGGTCCTGTTGAACATAGCATAGTGGCACATTTTCTTGACATTGTTCTTAAACAGTTGAAAGCTAAAGAACCTTTTGACGGTATTTCTGTTGCAATGCATGGTGCAACCGTGTCGGATGAGGTTGAAGATGTCTGCGGATATATTTTAGAAGCAATACGAAGTGAGGTTGGGGAAGATATGCCCATTTCCGTTTCCTTTGACCTTCATGCAAATGTTACGGGGAAAATAGCAAAAAATGCTGATTATATTTCAGGATTTCAGGCTTATCCCCACCTTGACCAGAAAGAAACGGGAATCCGTGCGGCGAAACGTTTGGTTGAAAGTCTGGACGGAAAGGGCGGTAAACTGGCTGTTGTTTCAGCTCCGTCAATTGCCTCGGCTCACGGATATACTACTTTTGACGGCTCACTTAAAAAGCTTGTTTCCCGGGCAAAAGAACTTGTTGAGCAGGGTGAAATTATTGATTATACAATTTTTGAGGTTCAGCCCTGGCTTGACGTTAAAGAGCTTGCAACAACAGTAGTTGTAATTGCTAAAGACGGCGGGAAAGCCAAAAGTGTTGCATCAGACCTTGCTTATGAAAACTTTACACTCCGAAAGGAATTACTTGGAGAAAAGCTTTTATCAATTCCTGAAGTTATTCAGAAAGCCATTGAAAACAAAAGCGGAAAACCCGTAGTTCTGGTTGACTCTGCCGACTCTCCCAATGCAGGAGCAACGGCTGACAGCGCAACGGTAATTGAGTATTTGTTGCCTTACCGCGATACTCTTACCTGTGCAGTGGCGGTTTCCGATATTCCTGCCGTAGAAAAGGCAATTGAGCTTGGTGTGGGAGCAGTTTCCGATTTTACACTTGGCGCAACGAAAGCACCTGAGCTTTCAAAACCGGTGGTTGTAAAAAATGCAACCGTTGTGAGCATCCACGAAGGAACATTTTATTCTCACGGACCTCAGGATAAGGGCAGCAAACGCTTTCTTGACAAGACAGTTGTCCTTAAAGCAGGGAAAATTTTC
>CAZMHL010000068.1:0-9053 GCA_964566065.1 uncultured Eubacteriales bacterium | reverse complement strand
CTCTCGGCGGCGGCAGTGCAATGGATGCGGCAAAAATTATGTGGGTAATGTATGAACATCCCGAAGCTGATTTCATGGATATGGCAATGAGATTTGTTGACATAAGAAAAAGAGTTTACACTTTCCCTAAAATGGGTGAAAGAGCTTACTTTATTGCAATCCCCACATCGGCAGGTACAGGTTCTGAAGTAACTCCTTTTGCAGTTATTACAGACGAAAAAACAGGAGTTAAATATCCTCTTGCCGACTACGAGCTTATGCCTGATATGGCAATTGTTGACACAGACCTTCATATGTCTGCTCCAAAAGGCTTAACTGCGGCATCGGGTATTGACGCTGTAACACATGCTTTAGAGGCTTATGCAGCAATGCTTGCAACCGATTACACAGACGGTCTTGCCCTTAAAGCTCTTAAAATAATCTTTGAATATCTGCCAAGAGCTTACGAAAACGGACAGACAGATGTGGAAGCAAGAGAAAAAATGGCAAATGCCGCAACAATTGCAGGTATGGCATTTGCAAACGCTTTCCTTGGAATCTGTCACTCAATGGCACATAAACTCGGAGCATTTCACCATCTTCCGCACGGTGTTGCAAATGCGCTTATGATTGACGAAGTTTTAAGATTCAACGCATCAAAAACACCTGTTAAGATGGGAACATTCTCACAGTATGACCATCCACACACCCTTGCAAGATATGCTGAGGTTGCAGATTATCTCGGCATTAAAGGTAAAAACAACGAAGAAAAGCTTGAAAACCTTATTAAGGCGATTGACGAACTTAAAGAAAAGGTTGGAATTAAAAAGACAATCAAAGACTACGGCATTGACGAAAAAGTATTTCTTGACAACTTAGACGAAATGGTTGAGCAGGCATTTGATGACCAGTGCACAGGTGCAAACCCCAGATATCCTCTTATGAGCGAAATCAAGGAAATGTACCTTAATGCTTACTACGGCAAACAGTAAGGAGGGATAGTCTATGAAATATGATGAAATAATTGCAAAAAGAGCAAACAAGGTTATATACCGCGTAGGTGACAGCGTTGTTAAGGTTTTTGACTCAAACTTTTCAAAAGCTGACATTTTAAATGAAGCGTTAAATCAGGCAAGAATTGAAGAAATCGAACTTAACATTCCAAAAGTAAGAGCAGTTTCAAAAACCGAGGACGGTCAGTGGGCAATTACCCTTGACTATATTGAAGGCAAAACCCTTGCTCAGCTTATGGAAGAAAATCCCGGTAAAATTGACGAATATCTTGAGTTTTTCGTTAATCTCCAGATTGAAGTTCACTCAATGAAAGCACCGAACATCAACAGTCAGAAATTGAAAATGCAGAACAAAATTTCACAGGCTGACCTTGATGCAACTACAAGATATGAGCTTCACACAAGACTTGAGGGAATGCCGAAGCATCACAAGGTTTGTCACGGAGATTTTAACCCGACAAACATTATTATACAAGAAGACGGCACAGCCCACATTATTGACTGGGCGCACGTTACAAGAGGAAACGCATCCGCAGACGTTGCAAGAACCTATCTTCTTTTCTGTCTTGAGGGCAAGGAAGAAATTGCTGAAAAATATCTTAACCTGTTCTGCTTAAAGAGCGACACCGCAAAACAGTACGTCCAGAAATGGATGCCCATTGTTGCAGCTTCACAGTCGGTTAAGGGCAAGAAAGATGAAAGAGAATTTTTGCTTTCCTGGGTTGATGTTGTAGACTACGAATAATAATTGATGCTGATTAAATTTTCGCCTATTGCACCTTTGCCTGTCCTTATACACTACGGACATTCAAATGCACAATATACAAAAATTTCTTTCAGCATTGATAAAAAAATACAAAAACGGGCGAGCACACAGGCTCGCCCCTACCTTTTTAACATCCCCGTTATTTTTAAAAGGTTACTATATATTTCCCCTTTGCTCTTTCTTTTTTGTCTTTAAGCAGTCCGGGAAGCTCATCAACAGATATTGTTTTGTAAATCATTGAAGAAACGTCTGTTTTTTTACTGTTAATAAGTGAAAGCGCTCTTTTCTGTGTATAAGGATTTATGTATGAAGCTTTAAGGGTTATTTCCTTTTTGAAAAGTTCAAAAGGTTTAACGGAAATCTCATCACCCGGTTTAGTTAAACCAAAAAGCATAACAGTTGATTTTTTGCCTGCAATTGAAATTGCCTGCTTCATTGTTGCAGGATTTCCTACACATTCGATAACTGTGTTTATTCTGTTAATCTCTTTTTCTTCAAGCACCTTTTCCGCATCCTCATTAAAGGGGTCGATTGTTATATCAGCACCAAGCTTTTCAGCAATAATTCTTTTTTCTGCTATTGGTTCAATCATAACAAGCTTTGATGCTCCTTTTATTTTCGCAAGCTGAAGCATTAAAAGACCTATCATTCCCCCGCCGATTACCGTAACGATTGCTCCAGGCTCGATATCACACATATCTATCCCGTGCAGACAGCAGGCAACAGGTTCGGTCATTGCTGCCTCTTCATATGTAATTTTATCATCAAACTTATATACCTGTGACTGCGGTACAACACAATATTCCGCAAAACCGCCGTTTGTAGTTGTACCGATACCTTTCATTTTTTCACAAAAATGGCCAACTCCCTCACGGCAGTAATCACAATTGTTACAAAGCTGATTTGGGTCCACACAAACTCTGTCACCAGCCTTTATGTCTGTAACCCCTGAGCCCACCTCTTCAACCTCTCCCGAAAATTCGTGTCCCAGAACTGTTCCCATTGGTGTCGGTGCCGCTCCCTCATCACCATCAAAAATATGCATATCCGTTCCGCAAATTCCGCAGGCACGTACCTTTATCAGAACATCATCTGCCGAAATTATTTCAGGTTTTTCAATATTTTCAATTCTTAAATCTTCTTTTGAATAAAAAACTGCTGCTTTCATAATACCCTCCATTACAGATAAACTCCGTTTTCTTTTAAAGTTTCTTTTAATTTGTTTATATCCACCGTTTTTAATCCGCAACTGTCCTTAACCGATATTGCCGCAGCTGTTCCTGCCGCCTGTCCCATAGCAAAGCAGGGTGGCATAACCCTGATTGCTGAAAGAGCCAGTTTGTCTGCTGAAACACATCTGCCGGCTACGATAAGATTATCAATTTCCTTTGGCAGCAAAGACCGATAAGGAATGGTATAGCAATCAGTTGAACTCTCCACATAAGAACCGTTGGTGTTACTGTGATAATCAATTGAATTACTGCATTTTACTATAGCATCATCAAAAACTTTCCCATTAGCAAGATCTTCAGCCGAAAGCACATATTCTCCGACAATTCGTCTTGATTCTCTTACACCGAGCATCGACGCACTGCTTTTAAGATATACATTTTCACATCCCGGAATTCTTCTCTTAAGCATATCGACAATATCCATCATCTGTCGTCTGCCTGCTATTATCGCTCTCGTCACATCTTCTGCATCGGTTCCGTCAATATTGCAGATTCTCGTACCATTCACCCTCCAGGAACCATCACAGCTTTCGTATGTTCCAAGTCTTGGTCTTTCCGAGCAGTATCTTCCCAAAGCACGTTCTTCGGCAATAACTTTATCAAAATGGTCATCGCCTTTTACATCTTTTTTTGATGAACAATACTTATCATATTCACTTTTGTCTATTCCGTCTATTTCAAAAAACAGCGATGTTGCCTGAAGCTTATCTGCAGATTCCATATTAAATTCTGCTCCTGCAAGATAAGCAGCGTTTGCATCCCCCGTACAGTCTATATATCGTTTTGCTTTAATTGTATAGATTTTACTTTTGGAAGCAAATACGGCTTTTTCAATTTTGTTTCCGTTTTTTATAATGTGTATCAGGGTAAGTGTATACAATATATTAACCCTGCTGCTGATACATTTTTCTTCTGCAACAAGTTTCAGAGTTTCCGCACTGAACGGTCCGCAGTTTTTGTGACCTTTTGTATAGTAACCCGAATAGCTTGTTCCCGCCTCACATTTCATCGGTTGTATTGCGCCATTAAGGCTTTCCATAGAATCAACAAATTCTTTGTATATTCCTTTTATAATCTGCTTTTCGCCCTTTGCATCAGAGCAAGTCATAAAAGGACCTACAAGTCCTGAAGTTGCCGTTCCGCCGAGACAACCGTTTGCCTCTGCCAGAATAACCTTTACTCCCTCACGTGCTGCACAGATTGCCGCCGAAATCCCCGAAACTCCACCACCTATTACAAGAACATCACATTCTATTTCTCTGTAAACATCTAATTTAATTTCCATTTATGTACTCCTTTTAAAACGGACATAAAACACTTTTGCCATTTTCAAAATAATAATATCCTTCAAATCCGTATTCTTTAAGCATTTTTATTACACTGTCAAAACCCTTGCTCACATTTTCGGGAACGTGGGCATCGGAACCGAGAGTAATAAGATATCCGCCCTTTTCTTTAAAAAGTTTAATTATCCATTCGTCGGGAGAAAGACCTATACTTTCTATTCCATATCCCGAAGTATTTATTTCCATTGCAATTGAGTTTTCTATTATGTAGTTGATAATCTTTTCTATTTTTTCTCTGTATTTTTCAGTTTCGGCTTTAATTTTGTATTTGTGAGTCAGATATCTGAAAGGACAGGTAAGATGCGCCATAACGTTGCAGGGAACACTCTTTAGCATTTCAAAGACTTCGTCAAAATATTTATTTAAGTATCCCTCAATATCCAACCATGACATTTTTGAAAAATCAATGGTTGAATAAGGCATTGTATAATCCTTGTATCTTACTGCGTGCACTGAACCAACTATTATGTCATAATCACAGATGCTTAAAATTTTGTCTGTGCATTCTTTACTCCACAAGCCTTCACCAAGCTCCACACCCTTTAAGATTTTAACCTTTCCATCTGCCTTTTCGCCTGCCGAAACTGCATCTTGTACAGAGTTTCCGATGCATGACATCATATCACGGTCAACAAAATACTGAATGTCGCAGTGGTCAGTAACGGCAAGAACAGAAACATTTTTATCTATGCAGGCATTTACGATATCCTCAAGCGTAGCCGAACTATCGTGAGAATTATATGTATGAACGTGCGTATCGCACAATTTGTATGTAATTATTCTGCCGTCTTTAAAGGAATAGTCGGGAACGGCATCTGTTTTTGAAACTACAAAGCCGCTTAACTCATTTGCAATTAAAGTTGATTCTTCAGGTGTATTCCCTGAGAGATAAGAAGTAATCCAGGCAGCAATAAAGCTGTCACCTGCTCCGACTGTTGAAACTGCTTTAACCTTTTTAGCTTTCTGAACAAAGGCATTTTTCGCTTTTGTGTCAAAAACATAAGAACCTTTTTCACCAAGTGTTAAAATGACAAATTTTATGTTTGGGTATTTGTCTGAAATTGCAGAAGCAATACCTTCAAAGTCATCGTCATTAACTGTATAAAGACCAAGTTCCCTTAAAAGAGGCTCTTCTTCAATGCTCAGCTTTAAAACTGTAGCATTTTCAAGACAAAGCTTAACTGAATCGGCATTATAGCATTTTTTTCTTAAGTTAATATCGCAGACAACTTCTTTAAAACTGCATTCTCTGCAAAGCTTTCTTAAGGAAGCTGCAGAAACGCTGTTTCTCTGAATTAAGGTCCCGAAATAAAGTGCATCAAATCCCAATCTGTTAATTGCAAGGACATCCTCTTTTGTAACTTCTATATTATCATAAGCGGTATTTTCAAGCACATTGAAGTCGGGAGTTCCTTTTTCATCTAAAGTTACAAGGCACTTGCCCGTAGCCTTACCTGTTACTTTTATAAAAGCTGAATTCACTTTTAATTTTTCAACCGTTTCTTTCGCTTTTTCACCAAGCTCATCATTTCCTACTCCCGAAAACAACCAGCTTTCTGCACCGCATTTTGAAGCGTGAGCTGCAAAATTAAGTGCCGCACCGCCTATAAAGCTTTCTTTTTCATAAACATCCCAAATTATTTCCCCGAAAGAAAGAATTTTTGGTTTCATAATCCACCGCCTTTATTGACATTGTAGCTTACATTAGTTATAATAGTTTAAAATGAAAAAACTGTCAACGACAGCTACGAAAAATGAAAAAACGTTCATTTTTTTGAACATTTTCAGCGAATATGGTGATTAAATGAACAAAGAACGTGAAAAAATTATTCTTGAAAAACTGTTAAAGCAGAAAAAAGTCACAGTCAAAGAGCTTGCTAAGGAGCTTTACACAAGCGAGCCGTCTGTTCGCCGTGACCTTAAAAGCCTTGAAAAGCAAAACTTTTTAAAACGAATACACGGTGGCGCAATTCTTGAAGAGCACAGCTCCTCTGCCACAAAAATCCCATTTGTTATAAGAGAGCTTGAGGATTTTGACGCCAAACACATTATTGCCAAAAAAGCTGCGGAGCTTGTTAATGACGGCGATGTTGTTATGCTTGATGCCTCCTCCAGTGCCTATGCAATGATACCCTTTCTTGCTCAGAAATCAAATATAACGGTCATAACAAGCGGGGTCAAAACACTTATGTTACTCAGCGAGTACGGAATTAATTCCTACTCTAGCGGAGGACGTCTTATTTCCTCCTGTCTTTCTCTTGTTGACAGCGATGCTCTTGATACCATTTCAAAATACAATGCTGACATTGTTTTCTTTTCCTGCCGCGGACTCTCCCCAGACGGAATTATTACGGACTTTTCAATTGAAGAAAACATTGTACGTAAGCAAATGATTAAACATTCAAAAAAAGCCGTACTTTTATGTGCAAAGGAAAAGCTAAATAAGACCTACATGCATAATCTCTGCAGTGTCAACGACATAGATACAGTTATTTCCGAAACAGATTTTTCAGAAGATATGCTTGGCAAAAAATAATAAGTGGATATCCGTGAGGACACCCACTTATTTTTTATTCATCACAACCTAAAATGCATTTAATCAGGCAGGTTGTTGAAATTATTGTAAGTGTAAAGAAGCCAAGAAGCAAGCCTACGATAACCGCTCCCAAAATGCTTGTTGCGGCAAAGGTTATGCCAAGAAGAATAACCGATGTCAGTATTGTACCTAAAATTCCTGTAAAAAGAACATTGAGTATTCTGCATACACAATCTCTTATTCCGAGTCCTCTTGCAAAGGCAGATGCAAGCAAGGTTACTGCAAGATACACAACAGCTATTCCGAACAGTACCCACAAAAAGGCAGGAGTTACTGTTATCACAGCAGTAATGTTAAGAAGTGCACCGATTATGCCGACAATTACAGCGGCAATAACTGCAAATAGTGTACAGTTAAATCTGCAAGTACAGTTTGTCATAAATAATTCACCTCCGATTTCAATATATGAAAACCGGAGGTGGTTTGTGATTATTTAAAGTGCCGAGCCGCCTTTCTTAAGAGCTTCTCTTACAAGCTTTCCTTCAAGTTCAGAAATCTTTTTATTGCCGTTCAGACAGTGGTTGCCGCAACACCTGCCGCCTCACCAGGCTGATTTAAATTCACCACAACTCCGAGCGTTCCGAAGGCTCCCTCGTCAGCATTTATGCAGAAATTGCATTACATAAGAAAGTGCAGTGTAAACTGCGTTACAAGAGTTATTAAAAACAGTAACGCCAACATTCTTGACATTGCCCTTGAAAACGGATTTACAAGCAGTCCGGGATTTTACAAAGCATTTCATTCAATTCACAAAATGTCACCAAAGGAGTATATAAAAACACTGCGCTGATGTTCAGCACAGTGTTTTTTAACTTTTTCAGATGTGTCTTCTTAAGTATTTTCCCCTACCTGTCTGTGCAGTTATTTCACCATCCTTTTGAATAACTTCACCGCGGCTTAAGGTGTATTTCGGCCAGCCTTTGAACTTCATTTTATCATAAACCGAAAAATCGCTGTAACCGTAAAGCTCGGGGGTTATTTCCTTCTCAAGTTCCATATCAACAAGCACAAGGTCAGCATCAAAGCCTTCTTTGATTTCTCCTTTGTTTTCAAGACAGAAAATTCTTGCGGTGTTAATACTGTTAACCTGAGAAAGAATGTTAAGGGGAATGTTTCTCTTATGATATCCCTCGCTTAAAAGCACCGGCAGGATAATCCCGGGGCCGCCAAAGCCTACGAACACATTCCAGATGTCGTCGCCCTTTTCATATCTTTTTGCTTTGTCAACGGGCACGTTATCTGTTCCGATGGTTTTAACTGTGCCTTTTCTTATGCCCTCCCAGAGTGCCTCAATATCATCCTTTGAATGGAGAGGCGGATTTACCTTTGCAAGAAGTCCGCAGGGAGCATCGTGGTCAAGAGTAAGATACTGCGGACAGGTTTCAACAGTTACTCTTCCCCTGAATTTCTCACTTATTGTTTCTACCATCTCAATACTGCTTTTTGAGGCGGTATGAACAATATACATATTTCCGTCAACAACACTGTTGATAAACATTGAATCAGCAATACATGCCGTTTCGACGAAAGCAGGTCTTGTTTTTTCAAAGGATCTTAACGAGTAAACATCAACACTTTCATCAGCTTTGAGTTCTCTCTCCAACGCTCTGAAAATATCAGGATCTTCACAGTGAACACAAAGAAGAAGCTTTTCGTCAATTTCACGAAGCTTTTTAAGAATGAAATAAAGGTCAGCCTTGTCAAGTGTAAGTGCCTCTTCCTTTGGTATTCCGTAAAACAGATGAGCAATATCCTGCTTGTCAAAGAAAAATTTAAAGGATGTAACGCCAAGCTCGCTTATAAAGCCCTCAAGCTGTGTAAGATGCTCTTTTGCACAAAGGCCTAAAGAAAATGCAAAGTCAATTAAGCTGTTTGCTTCGCCCTGTTCTATTGCCTCTTTTGTAGTTTCAAAATAGTTACCCTTACCTCTGTGATAATTGATTAAAGTTGTAACACCTCCGATTGCCTGACGGGGTGTGTCATATTTAAAAGCATCACCAAGGTCTTTATAAAGTCCAAGGTGCATATGCGGGTCAATTGTTCCGGGCATTATGTAAAGTCCGGTGGCATCAATCACCTCATCAGCCTGAATACTTTCGCCGTTTTCGATTATTTTTGAAA
>CAZMHL010000067.1:0-9084 GCA_964566065.1 uncultured Eubacteriales bacterium | reverse complement strand
TCAGTTAGTGATATTCTGTACATTCGTACAGAGTGATATTTTTGATAAATCAAAATTGATATTAAAGCCTTGAGGCTTCAGTGATATTTTATTCGCCGTTAAACTGTCTCGGCAATACCACTGCGAAGCAAATATAACTCGCAGTTATGCGAATAAAACTGCCGGGTGTCATGAGGGACACCCGGCAAAAGAGGTTCTTTTTTATTGTCTTTCTTCAAGAGGTATATAAGTAAGTTTATTTGAAATGCTTTTGTAAGCAGGACGGATAATTCTTCCGCCTGATACGATTTCTTCAATTCTGTGTGCACACCAGCCGACAATTCTTGACATTGAGAAAAGGGGTGTGTAAAGGTCGTGGGAGATACCGAGCATGCTGTAAACAAAACCTGAATAAAAGTCAACATTTGCACAAAGCGGTTTTGAGTGATGCTTTTCGTTGAAGAATACTCTGGGTGTAACCTTTTCAACAAGCTCATAAAGTGCAAATTCTTTTTCTCTTCCTTTTAAAACCGCAAGTTCTCTTGCCTTTTCCTTAAGGAGAACCGATCTCGGGTCGGAAAGCGTGTAAATCGCATGACCCATTCCGTAAACAAGACCTTTTTTGTCAAATGCCTGTTTTCTTATTATCTTTGTAACGTAAGCTTCAACCTCGTCCTCGTTATCCCAGTTTTTAACGTTCTCCTTGATTTCTGCAAACATTGCCGCAACAGTTTCAGCCGCACCGCCGTGCTTTGGTCCTTTAAGAGAACAGATTGCCGAAGAGATTGCTGCATAGGTGTCTGTATCCGATGATGAAACAACGTGAGTTGTAAAAGCTGAGTTGTTACCGCCGCCGTGCTCCGCATGAACAATAAGGCAAAGGTCAAGAATTTCTGCTTCTTCTTTTGTGTATTTATGATCAGGTCTGATCATATAAAGAAAGTTTTCCGCAGTGGAAAGTTCGGGGTTCGGTGTATGTATAACAAGACTTCCTCCCTCATAGGCATATTTTTTGGTAGCATAAGCATTAGCTATAAGAATAGGAAATTTTGCCACAAGGCTTATAGACTGGAGCATAACATTACTTAAAGAAATGTCATCTGCTTTTTCATCATAAGAATAAAGGGTGAGAACAGATCTTGCAAGCTTGTTCATAATGTTTTTACTCGGGGTTTTGATAATGGTATCTTCAACAAAGTTGTCGGGAAGCTTTCTCATTTTAGTAAGAAGTTTTTTGAAAGTTTCAAGGTGTTCTTTGTTTGGCAACTCGCCGAATAATATAAGATAGCACACTTCTTCAAAGCCGAATCTCTGCTCTTTCTGACTGCCCTCAATAAGCTTGTTAATGCTTATACCTCTGTAAAGAAGTTTTCCGTGAGCGGGAATTTTGTCGCTGTCCTCAATAACGTAGCCGTGAACCTCACCGATTGCGGTAAGTCCTACCAGAACACCTGTTCCGTCGGAGTTACGAAGACCTCTTTTAACATTATATTTATTGTAAAGCTCCATAGGAATAGCATCGGTAATTTCAACTGTTTCAATAAGTCTTTTAACGCTTTTCTTGAATTCTGCATTTATACTTGTAAAGGTTTCCTGCATTTTCTGTCACCTCATCTTGCAATTATTGTATTGAAATGCTATTATACATCATTTTGTAATAAAAGTCAACAAAAACCAGTAAATATATAGCGGAGGAGGTTTGGGAATTTGAGAAAAAACGAAGTGATAATTTTGAAAAATGCAAGTTTTTATATCATAAGTTGCATTTTGCTGTCGCTTTTTATACCTTTTGCCGTATTTTGGATGAGAAATGAACCGCCTGTTGATAAAGATTACATAATTAAAGTTGAAGATGTACAATTAAACCGGGTATATGAAATGAGCCTTGAGGACTACGTATTGTGTGTTCTGCGTCAAGAGGTTCCCGCATCTTTTGAAAAGGAAGCTTTAAAGTCCCAGGCGGTTGCAATAAGAAGCTATGCTTTAAGAAAAATCAAAAGCGGCACTCACGAAAATGCTGATGTCTGTACCTCTTATGCCCATTGTATGGCTTATCTTTCAGAACAAAATGCAAAAGAAAAATGGGGAGAAAAATTTAACAGGTTTAATGATAAATACAAACAAGCGGTTAATGAAACAAAAAATCAGGTACTTGAATACGACGGTGAGGTGGCAAATACGGTGTTTTTTGCAATCTCGTCAGGAAGAACGGAAAATGCTGCAGATGTGTGGGGCGGAAATGTTCCGTATCTTATTTCTGTTGACAGCAGTGAGGACATAAATGCTGATGGTTTTAAGAGTGTGGTTGAGGTTTCACAAAATGAGTTTAAAAAGACACTTGACATAGATGAAATAAAAACAGGGGAAATATCAAGGGGTGAAGGAGGAACTGTAAAAAACATCTTTATATCAGGAAAAAACTTTAAAGGCAGTGAAATCAGAAAACTGTTTTCCCTAAGGTCTTCAAACTTTGAAATTAATGTAAGTGACAGTGTGAAGTTCACAGTAAAAGGCTACGGGCATGGTGTGGGAATGAGCCAGAATGGCGCTAACGAATGTGCAAAAAAAGGTATGAAATATGACGAAATACTTTTTAAGTATTACACGGGAACCAAACTTGTTGATTTATTTTAAAAAAGGTGATACAATTAGCCTGAGGTGAGCCTTGTGTTTGAGTTTTTATCAAGTGTAATTAAATATATTTTTGTAACCGCCATATATTTCTTTATGTTCAGCATCATAAGACTTGTGTATTTTGATATTAAGAGAACCCGAATGGGAACTGTAATTGACGACGAGCCGTACATAAAGCTTATCAATAGACGAAACTCAATAAAATTCCGCGTTGAGGAAAGCTACAGCATAAAGGATAAAAGCACTGTGGGAAGAGGCGCAAAAGCATCAATAATAATTCCCGACCCTTTTCTTTCTTCTGTTCATATACAGTTTAAAAAAGAAGGCGGAGATTTTGTGATTATAGATAACAAAAGTACCAACGGAACGTTTGTTAACGGAGAAAAGCTCGGAGCAGAGCCTTGTCTTATAAAAACCGGAGACCTTATAAAAATCGGTCAGCTTATGTTTATATTTGTTGAACCGGCGGGAGATGAATAATGGATAAAATAACACTTTCGGCAAACGCCAAAATAAATCTTACTCTTGATGTTACCGGGAAAAGGGAGGACGGCTATCATTTTGTATCAATGATAATGCAGTCTGTTGACCTTTCGGACACTGTTGAAATTGAAAAAGCAGAAAAAATATCTCTTTCTTCAGACAGTGCAGATATTCCAAATGACGAAAAAAACATCGCGTTCAAGGCTGCAAAACTCTTTTTTGAAAATTGCGGAATAAAGGGCGGGGCTAAAATAAGAATAACAAAAAGAATTCCTGTTTGTGCAGGTCTTGCAGGGGGAAGTACCGATGCGGCAGCTGTTTTAAAGGGACTGAATTTGCTGTACAATACAGAGAAAACCGAAAAAGAACTTATGGAAATGGGGCTTAAGCTGGGGGCGGACGTTCCTTACTGCATAATGGGTAAAACCGCTCTGGCTGAAGGTATAGGAGAAAAGCTTACTCCCGTTGCACACTTTAAGGATGTAATAATTTGCCTTGCAAAGCCTGATTTTTCCATAAGCACGCCGCAGGCGTATGCAGATATTGACAGTAAGCCATTAGAAAAACATCCTGATAATCAAAAAATGATTGCTGCCATAACAGAAAATGATTTAAAAGGCGTATGCAGCGAAATGGTAAATGTTTTTGAAGATGTAACCTGCAAAAGACACCCTGAAATTGAACAGATTAAAAAGGTAATGCTTGACTGTGGGGCTCTTGGTGCACTTATGAGCGGCTCCGGTCCTTCTGTTTACGGGGTTTTTGACAGCACCGCAAATGCGGAAAAGGCGAAAAATCTTTTAAAGGACAAAATGTTCTGCACGGTTACAAAAACTGTATAAAATAAAAATATTGAGGCTATAATTTTTTTCAGGAAAGGAAAGTGATTGGCTTGAAAAAAATTACGGCTTCTTTTTTTGTGGTGTTTCTTATTCTGACGGTGACTTTTGTTCATTTTAAAAACATCCATAAAAGCATCAGCGCAAACGTAATAAGAATGCACATAATTGCAAACAGTGACGACTTTTATGACCAGAAAATAAAACTTGAAATAAGGGATAAAATTCTTGAAAAATATTCCTTTGCCGCAGAAGATATTACAGGCGAAATTCAGTACATCGGAAATAACCTTGATAAAATAACAGCCGATGTTAACAGCTGGCTTGAAGATGCAGGCATGTACTACGGTGCAAAGGCACATCTTACCAGAGATTATTTCCCTACAAAAAACTACGGCGGATTGAGTCTCCCCAGGGGGGAATATACAGCGTTCAAGGTGGTTCTGGGTAACGGGCAAGGTAAAAACTGGTGGTGTGTGATGTTTCCGCCCCTTTGCTTTGCTGATTCCTCGGTAGGAACAATAGATAAAAAATCAGATGAATATTTGAAAAATAATCTTACCGGTGAGGAATATGAGCTTGTTACAAAGGGAGGAACAAAATTAAAATTCAAATTGCTTGAACTTGCGGGAGGTAAGTAAAAATTACCAAATAATATGTAGATTTTTGCCAAGGTATTTTCGTTGACAATAATTTGCCGATATGATAGAATTATAATGATGTATTATGAGTTTTAGTGGAGGAATTATGGAACGTAAAGGAAAAAGATACTCACCGTATCTGTTTGCGGTTACTGATGTTTTCTGCATAGTTATTGCTTTTTTATTTGCAGCTGCAATGATTGACGGAACAAGAATTGTCGGAGAAGGTCTTTGGAGAAAAATTTTAAGTAATGCTTTTATTTTTTACGGAGTTTCGGCACTTTTTCAATTAATTTTCAAATGCTGGAAAACTACCTGGTCTAAGGCAAATATTGATGATTATCTTAATATTATGGCATCCTGTCTTTCAACCTCTGCTGTGGATATAGTGCTCTGTATGGTTGTAAAAAGTGCGATGCTTCCCGTGAAAGACAATGTTTTAGGTGTGCTTGCGTCAATGGGGCTTATAGTTATTTCAAGAATTACCGTTAAGTATATCGGTAAATATTTAAATATAATGCTCCTTAAAACCTATAACCCCAATCTTAAAAATCTTCTTATTGTAGGAGCGGGCGTTGCGGCAAAGATTCTTATTTCGGATATAATTGATGTTAAGGCACAGAAATATAATATTGTCGGTTTTGTAGATGACGATCCGAAAAAACAAAATTACAGTTATCTTGGCTATAAGGTGCTCGGCACAAGAAATGACATAATTAAAATTTGTGAAGAAAAGCTTGTAGATGAAATAATAGTTGCAATTCCGTCGGGAAACAAGGATTCAATAAGCGGAATTGTCGATATCTGCAGTAAGACGGTGTGCAAAGTGAAAATCATTCCCGATGTAATGGGAACGGTTAAAAGCTCAAATGGTATTTTAAGACAGGCAAGAGATGTTGAAATCGAAGACCTTCTGCCAAGAACGGAAATTCGTCTTGATAACAGTGAAATTTCCCGCGACCTTAACGGAAAGGTTGTTCTTGTAACAGGCGGAGGCGGTTCAATCGGAAGTGAGCTTTGCAGACAGATTGCAAAGTTCGGTCCTGAACAGCTTATTATTCTTGATATTTATGAGAATAATGCTTACGACCTTCAGAACGAACTGAAATTTGATTATCCTTATCTTAACATTGAAGTGCTGATTGCATCGGTAAGGGATTACGACAGAATTGATTCAATCTTAAAGAAATATAATCCGTACATAATTTTCCATGCGGCAGCTCACAAACACGTGCCCCTTATGGAGGACTCGCCGGGAGAGGCAGTAAAAAACAATATTTTCGGTACATACAACGTTGCAAAATGTGCAAGCGTGAATAACATAGAAAAATTTGTTATGATTTCAACGGACAAGGCAGTTAACCCTACAAATGTTATGGGTGCAACCAAAAAGTTCTGTGAAATGATTGTAGGTGCTTTTCAGGCACAGGAGGGAACAAAGTTTGCAATTGTGCGTTTCGGTAACGTGCTTGGAAGTAACGGCTCGGTTATTCCGCTCTTTAAAAGACAGATTGCCAAAGGCGGTCCCGTCACCGTAACCCATAAGGATATAACAAGATACTTTATGACAATTCCCGAAGCGGCACAGCTTGTTCTTCAGGCATCGGCTTATGCAAACGGCGGTGAAATATTTGTTCTCGATATGGGCAGACCGGTTAAAATTTATGACCTTGCTGTAAACGTAATAAAGCTTTCGGGTTTTGTTCCCGATAAGGATATTAAAATCGAAGTTACAGGCTTAAGACCCGGTGAAAAACTTTATGAAGAGCTTCTTACCGCAGAAGACGGTCTTAAGGGAACTTATAATAAGAGCATTTTTGTGGCACAGCCTCACTCATTTACAATGGATGAGGTTCTCGGAAAAATGGACGAGCTCAAAAAATCTCTTGAAAGCGGAGAAAACGACGAAATCGTTAAAGCTCTTCACAAGGTTGTTCCGTCATTTGTTCCCGCAGATATATTCAATGCACAGAAATAAATGTAAACAAAAAAGACTTTTGGATTTTCCGAAAGTCTTTTTAATTATCTTTATTCGATATTATTTAAATTAACCTTTTTGACTGTTCTTTTTTTGCGTACAACCTTTTTTGTTAAATCGAATTTATATTTTCTGCAGGGGGAGTCGCCCTCCAAAACTCCGTGCTTTTTGCAGAGTATATTTTCTGAAAGTATAACTTTATTTCCGTAAACACAGGTTGTGCAGGAAGATATATTCTCCATTTTTATAACTCCTTCGTTTTGTTTGTACATTATTCTACCATATAAGTTCAAATATTGCAAATTAAATTTAGTTGCAGACCTTTATAAAATGTGTTAAAATATAATAATATTAAATATATTGGAATAATAGATTGAAAACAATGGAGGAACATATGGAAACAAAAAGCAGAAAGCAGGGGTTTATTCAGGGTGCACTGATTATTGCCTTTGCAAATCTTCTTGTAAAAATAATAGGTGCATTTTATAAAATTCCACTCCGCCGGTTTATTTTAGGACCTGACGGAATGGGGATTTACGGTGCTTCATACAATATCTACAATGTTTTGTTTATAATTGCAACGGCAGGACTTCCTGTTGCTATTTCCAAAATGATTTCTGAAAGCGTTGCCAGAGAGAATTTCGTTGAGGTAAAAAAAATATATAAAATTGCAAGGTTGTTGCTTTTTATAATAGGTGTTGCGGGCGGCAGTATACTTTTGCTGGGCGCAACGGTATTCTCGTCTTTTCTTAAAGCGGAGTCTGCGGCTCTTGGCATTATGGCACTTGCTCCCTGTATGTTCTTTGTCGCAATAATGAGCCTTTACAGAGGCTTTAATCAGGGAATGTCCGATATGCTGCCTACGGCTATGTCGGAAATAATAGAAGCTTGCGGTAAGCTGTTTTTAGGGCTTATTCTTGCATATCTTTTCCTGCCTATGGGAAAACCTGCTGCCGCAGCAGGTGCAATTCTCGGCGTTTCAACAGGTGCATTTTTAAGTACGGTATATCTTTTTATTTATCAGAGAAAACTGAACCGCAATCTGAAACAGAAAATAAAAGAAACAGATAAAAATATTCCTTGCAGAAGCAATAAGGAGATTTTTATCCGTCTTGTAAAACTTGCCGTGCCCATTACAATAGGCGCATCCGTTTTTACTCTTGCAAGTACAATAGACCTTGTAATGATAATGCGTCAGCTTGCAGGGCTTGGATTTGACGAAAACACAAGAACAACCCTTTATGGCTATTATTCGGGCGATGCGGTAACGATGTTCAATCTCCCCCCAACGGTTATAACAGCCCTTTGCATAAGCATTGTTCCTGCGGTG
Organism: uncultured Eubacteriales bacterium; assembly: GCA_964566065.1. Lineage (GTDB taxonomy): Bacteria > Bacillota > Clostridia > RGIG6154 > RGIG6154 > CAZMHL01. The sequence continues at coordinate 1,200 of CAZMHL010000067.1, read as the reverse complement.
GCAAGCGCAATGGCAAAAGGAGACAGGCCGGGAGCAAAGAAAACAATTGAAACTGCAATAAGAATAACTTTAATGTTTGCTCTTCCGTGCGGTGTGGGAATGTCGGTGCTTTCAGGTCCTATACTTACCTTTGCAATGGGTGATGCAGGTGCGGAAACTCTTCTTGCAATTCTTGCCTACGGAAGTATTTTCGTTTCGGTTGTAATGATTTCAAATTCAATACTTCAGTCTTTGGGAAAGGTATGGCTTCCGGTTATTCACATGTGCATTGGCGGAGCGGTGAAGGTAATTGTAAACTACATTCTTGTGGGAAATATTGATATTAACATAAACGGTGCCCCCGTAGGCACAGACTGTTGCTATTTGGTAACAGCGGCGCTTAACCTTATTTCAATCCACAGATATATGAAGCCGAACTACGGACTGGGCTTTATTGTAAAATCAGTAGCATCGGTTGCGGTTATGGGAGTTGTTGCTTATTTTGCATACGACTTTCTGGTGGCATCTCTCGGCTCAACAATATCGCTTGTAATTGCAATATTTCTTGCAGCAACAGTGTATTTTACACTGCTGATTTTAACGAGAGCAATCAAAAAGCAGGATATACTTGCAATGCCGAAATCGGAAAAAATACTCAAATTGCTGGGCAGATTTATTTAAAAATGGCGGTTTTAAGCCAAAAAAACGTGAAAAAATATACAAAAAAGGCATTTTTTTTAAAAAAGTACTTGAATAATTGAAAATTATTGGTTATAATGGGTTTATAAAATAAAATGGTGAAAACCCTTTTATATCCCAATTTTTAAAATTTTATAGGAGGTGAATTTGGTCGTGAATAAAACAGAATTAGTTGCTGCAATCGCAGAAAAAGCTGGCTTGAAAAAGACAGATGCTGAAAAAGCTCTTAACGCTTTTATCGAAAGCGTAGAAGGCGCTCTTAAAGCAAACGACAAAGTTCAGTTAGTAGGATTTGGTACATTCGAAGTTAAAACAAGAGCTGCAAGAAAAGGTAGAAATCCTCAGACAAAGCAGGAAATTACTATCCCTGCATCAAAGGCTCCTGCATTCAAAGCAGGTAAAGCATTCAAGGATGCTATCAAATAATTATAGTTTGAAGTCTTGTAAAGCAGCTTTTTAAGCTGCTTTATTTTTTTGAGGTTTAATATATGAGAATAGATAAATATTTAAAAGTATCAAGAA
>CAZMHL010000066.1:0-9259 GCA_964566065.1 uncultured Eubacteriales bacterium | reverse complement strand
CAGGTCTCAGATTTGATGTTCTTGAAGAAATTTCAAATGCAACATCACCAATGCCGCTTGTTCTCCACGGCGGCACAGGTATCCCCGCAGATATGATTAAAAAAGCAATTTCTCTCGGTGTTTCAAAAATCAATGTAAACACAGAATGTCAGCTTGCATTTGCTGAAGCTACAAGAAAATATATTGAAGCAGGAAAAGACCTTGAGGGCAAAGGCTTTGACCCAAGAAAACTTCTTGCTGACGGCGCAGCTGCTATCAAAGCAACTGTTGCAGAAAAGATTAAGTTGTTTGGTTCAGAAAACAAAGCTTAAGAGCTTTAAAATTGCACACACCAAAACACCCCTTTCAAAGGGGTGTTTTTTGCTGTGTTGCAGCGGTTTGCCGTACCTGAACGGAGTACCGGGTCGGCACTCCCTGCTTAGCAGCAACAAAAGGGAAAGAGGCGGTTTGTTGTAAATAAAAACAAATTCGGGTTTCCCCGAATTTGCACAATTTTTATTCTTTATTATTTATTAATTATTATTTTATTTATACATTTCCATCATCGCATCAAAAATGCCGCTGTGGAGCTTATCGGTATATTCAGCGTATTTTACGTAGTTTTCAAGATTTTCTGCGCGCCAGTCTGTGCCCTCGCTGCGGTACATTGCGATTTTTTCCTTTGTTGCTTTAATTCTTTCTGCAATGGGTTTGTCCAGATAATCGGGAATATCGTGATACTCTGTGAAGCGGATATTTCTTTCAATATCGGAAAGCTTATAAAGCTTTTCCATTTTCTCTGACATTTTGTATTCAGATTCAAAATCAGGCTTTTCAATAAGTCCCATTTCTTTCATCCATATCTGTGCCATTGCGTGATAGCCCTTTGGCTCGGGATGAACTCTGTCGGGGCGCATAAGACCTTCTGTTCCAAGCATAGGCTTCATATTGCTGTAAAAGTCAACAATTTTAAGATTATATCTTTCTGCAAGCTCATACTTGAATTTGTTACATTCTTCAACTCCCGGAGTACACATTAAGTTTTCAGCATCTGTATCTGAAACTTCATCGTAGGGAGTAAGTGTGCAGAGAACAACCTCTGCCCCCGCATCAAGTGATTTCACAACAAGTTTTTCTATATACTCCTTGTGCTTTGCCATCGCTTTTTTGCGCTTTTCTTCCTTATCGGGATCTGCACAGTCAGGAGAATACATTCCTCTGTCAATATCGTTAATTCCTATTAAAATATTTACAAGCTGAGGATTGTGAGTAAGACAGTCATAGTTAATTCTTTTATAAGCCTGCCATGCGCTGTCTCCCGGGTTTCCGCTGTTATATATTTTGATTTTCTTTTCGGGCATATTGTCCTTAAAGTAATCGTAAATTTCGTTAATCCAAAGGGCAGCGGCTGTAATGCTGTCACCTAAAAAAACTATAGTATCATTTTTCTCAAACATACTTATGCCTCCATATTTTTTTAGATTCTAACACAATCCAAAACAAAAAGCAATAAAATAAAGAAAAAATAACAAAAAACAAATAAAACATCTTGAAAAACACTTATAAATGGTTTATACTTTAAAGGAGGTGATTAAGTTGGCAGAAAAAAGATACGAAGAAGCAAAAAAAATATACGCAAAGTTTGGCGTTGATACAGATAAAGCAATAGAAAAACTTAAAGACATTCCTTTGGCGGTTCATTGCTGGCAGGGTGACGACGTTAAAGGCTTTGACCAGGACGGTCCTTTAACAGGCGGTATCCAGACAACGGGTAACTATCCCGGAAAGGCTTACACTCCCGAACAGCTTATGGAGGATATGGACAAGGCAATGTCCCTTTGTCCCGGAAAGAAGAAAGTAAATGTTCATGCCTGCTATGCAATTTTTGAAGAGGGCGAATATGCTGACCGCGACAAGCTTGAACCAAAGCATTTTAAAAAGTGGGTTGATTTTGCCAAAGAGAGAAATATGGGTATAGACTTTAACCCTACATTCTTCTCACATCCAAAAGTAAAAGACGGACTTACTCTTTCAAGCCCCGATGAAGAAACAAGAAAATTCTGGATTGACCACGGTAAGGCTTGTATAAGAATATCGGAATATTTTGCAAAGGAAACAGGCGTTCCCTGTGTTATGAACATCTGGACAGGCGATGGCTATAAGGACGTTCCGGCTGACCGTATGGGTCCGAGAATGAGATACAAAGAATCAATAGAGGCAATTCTTTCAGAACCTTTTGACAGAAGCCTTGTTAAGCCTTGTGTTGAGTCAAAGGTATTCGGTATCGGTGTTGAATCCTTTACCGCAGGCTCTGCAGAGTTCACTCTTTCCTTTGCTGCTACTCACGAAGGATGCCTTCCGCTTATGGATAACGGACACTATCATCCCACAGAAGTGGTATCCGACAAAATTCCTGCACTTTTGTGCTTCTATCCCGAAATTGCGCTTCATATAACAAGAGGTATTCGCTGGGACAGTGACCATGTTGTTGTTTTTGATGATGAAACAAAGGAAATGGCAAAAGAAATTGTTCGCTGTGATGCCCTTGACAGAGTTTATATGGCGCTTGACTTCTTTGATGCAAGCATAAACAGAATTGCGGCGTGGACAGTTGGTATAAGAAGCTGGCAGAAAGCACTTTTGTCTGCTCTTGTTACTCCAAACGAAGAGCTTAAAAATCTTCAGGATACAAATCAGCTTACAAAGCTTATGGTAATGCAGGAAGAAGTTAAAACACTTCCTTTCGGCGATGTGTGGAACTACTACTGCAAGCTCCAGGGAGTACCGCAGGGAACAGAGTTTTTTGACGAAATTGAAAAGTATGAAAAAGAAGTTCTCTCAAAAAGATAAAAAAATAAAATTTACTATTGACAAAAGGAATTTTATCCTTTATAATCCGTACAACATCAGGGCACTTAACTATAAAAATTAAGTGCCTTATCTTTGGAAAAATTATAACTAAAAGATTATAATTGTGATAAAGTAACGGTTAAATAGTTATGATCTTCCCAAAAGAGGTGATTTTTTATGAATATGAAGCAATTCAACTATGTTACAATGCTTGCGCAGGAAAAAAGTTTTTCAAGAACTGCGGAAAAACTTAATATTTCCCAACCGTCCTTAAGCCAGTATATAAGAAAAATTGAAAAAGACCTTGGAGAAGAACTGTTTATAAGACACGGCTCCAGTGTAAAGCTTACCGATGCAGGAAGTATTTATATAGACATAGGTCGGAAAATTCTTGACCTTGAAAAGGAAATGTATTCAAGGCTGACCGATTTGCGGGAAAACAAAACAGGTAATATTGTAATAGGTGTTGCACCTTTCAGAAGCGCATTCATAATGCCCGAAGTTATAAAAGTGTTTCGTAAGAAGTACCCCGGCATAAGTATAATTCTTGACGAAAGAGTTTCTGACGAGCTGAAAACCAATGCCGAGCAGGGAGAATACGACCTTTGTATCTCTACCTTGCCGATAAAAGAGTCTCTTTTTAATTATGAGCATATGACCGATGAGGAAATTGTTATAGCAGTTCCGAAAAACCATCCATCTGAAGTTGTTTTCAATGCTGCATCGGAAAAAGATGGCAACAGAGTATGCCCTGTTATTGATATAAAGCTTCTCAATAATGAAAACTTTATAATGCGCGGGGAAAATCAGCGGGTGCAGAAGATTTTTGATGAAGCCTGCCGTATGTATAATGTAAAGCCGAAAAAGGCAGTTGAATGTATAAATCTTGAAGCGGCGCACTCAATGGTAAGCTCGGGAATAGGTCTGACAGCCGTTCCGTACAGCCTTGTAAAATACAGCAAAGAAAGCGGTTCAACAAGCTACTATTCAGTAAAACAACTTGAAATACTGAAAGATACAGTTGTGTTCTGGGGAAAAAATATGTACCTTTCACAACCTATACAAGATATGATTGAAATATTGAAAAAATATTAATATAAGGAGAAGAAAATGAAAAAGATTACCGGATTATTATGTATGTTTTTATGTGTGATGCTGCTTGTGTCATCGTGCACACCCGGAGAAAAAGCGGACACAATAAGAATAGGTTCCGTTCATCCTCTTACGGGGAGTATGGCTTATGAAGGACAAGCCATTGTAAATGCACAACAGCTTGCGGTTGATGAAATCAACAGTCAGGGCGGCATTAACGGAAAAATGCTTGAACTTGTAGCATCGGACAGTCAGGGAGTTCCGTCCAAAGCGGCAATCTGCGCCCAGAAGCTTTTAAGTAAAGGCGTTTGTGCTCTTACAGGTACATACACAAGCGGAACTGCTCAGGTAGTATCTCTGGAGGCGGAAAAAGAAAAAATTCCGTTGGTTATAACTGTTGCGTCAAGCTCAACCCTTCTTTCAAGAGGATTTAAATATACTTTCAGGGTTCAGCCGTCGGTTAATACCTTCGCAGAAAACTTTATTGAGTATTTCGGTGCAATAAAAACAGATGATATTAAAAAATGTGTTATAGTTTATGAAGATTCAAACTACGGCGGAGGCATTTCTTCTTACATAAAAGAAAATATTGATAAAACGGGACTTGAAATTGCGGGAATGATTTCTTATTCTGCTTCTGCATCATCATTAAGTTCGGAAGTTACAAAAATTCTTTCGCTCAAACCTGATGTTCTTATTACGGTAGGTTATTATTCCGACCAGGCACTTCTTACAAAAGAGCTTTTAGAAAGAAATGCGGATATTCCCGCAATAGTCGGTGTTGCAAACGGAGCTTACTGCGACCCGAAATTCACCGCACAGTACGGTGACAAGGTTGACGGATTTGTTGATGTAAACTACAGATACAATCCAAACTCGGAAAAAACACAGCAGGTTCTTGCAGCTTATAAAGAAAAATACGGCGAAGATATTCCGGTACATGCAATTTACGGCTATGAATCGGTTATGGTACTTGCAGATGCAATTAAAAGAGCAGGTTCAGATGATCCGCAGGCTATAAGGGATACTCTTGCAAGCTCACAGATTTCAGAACATATTCTTCCGCAGGGCAATATCGAGTTCGACGAAAGCGGAGAAAACATAAATTCAGCAGGACTTATGGTGCAGATTCAGAACGGTAAAAGAGTTGTAATTTACCCGAAAGAATATGCAGACGGAGAGTACATAAGAAAGGGGAGTGAAAAATAATGAATATCCAGATTATACAGTCATTTTGTGACGGAATACTTATGGGTGGTGTTTATGCACTTGCAGCCCTGGGACTTTCGCTTATTTTCGGTGTTATGAAAATAACAAACTTTGCTCACGGCGCACTTATGACAATGGGTATGTATATGATTTATCAGATATCCGTATCCTTTGGAATTTCGCCGTACTTGGCACTTCCGTTTTCGGTTGTTATAATGTTTGCGGCAGGTTATGTAATTCAAAGATATCTCATTCAGCCTGCAAGTAAGGTTAACCCGCAAAATCAGCTTCTGGTAACACTTGGTATTTCAATTATAATTGAAAATCTTCTTCTTGTTATTTTTACCCCCGACTACAAAAGCGTGTCTGTAAAAGGCTTTGAACAGGCTCTTTTTGTAGGAGATTTAAGCTTTAACAAGCCAAAGCTTATTGCATTTTGCGTAGTAATTTTAATAACCGTTGCAATTTATCTTGTCCTTTATAAAACATACATCGGAAAAGCTGTAAGAGCGGCTTCAATGAACACAGACGGAGCACAGCTTTCAGGCGTAGTTATTAAAAAAATCAATGCGGTGGCATTCGGTATAGGCGCACTTTGCACGGGAATAGCAGGTGCACTCCTCACCCCGGTTATTTATATCAATCCTACAATCGGTTCAACATTTCAGCTTAAATGCTTTGTTATAGCGGTTCTCGGCGGAATGGGTAACATTTTCGGCGCTCTTGTTTCGGGAATCATAATCGGTGTTGTTGAATCGGTATGCGGATTTGTGCTTGGCGGAAGCTGGAGCGAAATGATTATCTACATAATTTTTGTGCTTATATTACTTTTTAAACCTAATGGAATTTTTGCAAGGAGGGGCGACAGATGAAAAAGAAAAATATACCTATTTATGCAGTAACTTTCGGCGCTCTTGCAATTGCACCGTTGTTTTGCAATAACTATTACACAGGTGTTATGATAACACTTGTTTTAACGGCATATCTTGGTCAGTGCTGGAACCTTATGAGCGGATATGCGGGTCAGTTTTCTTTCGGTCATGCCGCATTCTTCGGAATAGGAGCATATACTTCAAGCCTTTTGTGGACAAAGCTTGGAGTAAATCCTTATCTTGGTATGATCGCCGGCATGGCGATTGCGGCAGCTGTGGGAACACTGATTGGCTATATGTCCTTCCGTTTTAAAATCAAAGGTGACTATTTTGCACTTTCAACTCTTGCGGTAGCCGAAATTTTAAGAGTTATTTTCAATAACACAAAGGCTTTTGGCGGAGCGAACGGAATAATGCTTCCGTACAGTCCCGACTGGAAATTCTTTCAGTTTGAAAACAAAATTACTTATTATTATGTGATATTCTTAATGCTTGCTGTGGTAAGCGCAGGACTGATTGCAATGAAAAAGACAAAGTTCGGTTACTACCTTTCAGCAATTAAAGAAGATGAAGAAGCGGCTTCATCTCTCGGCGTTAATGTTTTAAAGTATAAAATGCTTGCAATCGGCTTAAGCGCAATGCTTACATCTTTGGCAGGAACGTTTTATGCACAGTATTATTCATACATAGAGCCGGCAACGGTGTTTTCATCTTCCGTATCTGTTGATGCGATTGCACCTTGTATAATCGGCGGTGCGGGAACATTTATAGGTCCGATTCTCGGTGCCCTGTTTATTGTTCCTTTAGAGGAAATTGCAGATGCTTTGTTTGACTCTGTAATCGGTATGAATATGGTGGTTTACGGTGCCGCAATAGTAATGTTCTTAATCTTCTGCCCGAGAGGTATTATGGGCATTATCAAGAAAATAAGAAAGGATGTGTAGTATGAGCCTTCTTGAAGCTGTAAAGGTAAAAAAAGTATTCGGAAACAATATAGCTGCAAACGACATTGACCTTCAGGTAGAGGAAGGTGAAATCGTTGGTTTAATCGGTCCCAACGGCGCAGGAAAGACGACATTTTTCAACTGTATCTGCGGAGCGCTTGTGCCTGACGGCGGCAAGGTTATATTTGACGGAAAAGACATAACGGGTCTGCCTGCACATCTTATTTGCAAATCAGGTATCGCAAGAACCTTTCAGATTGTAAGACCTTTCGGAAATATGTCCGTTCTTGACAATGTTATGATTGGTGCTTACAATGCAACCTCTGATTATGAACACGCAAAAAAACTTGCCGATAAAGAAATTGAGTTTGTCGGTCTTGCCGATAAAAGGGAAGTAACCGTGAAAAATCTTAACATCGGGGATCAGAGAAAGCTTGAAATGGCAAGAGCACTGGCATCGCAACCAAAGCTTCTTCTTCTTGATGAGGTTATGGCAGGACTTACACCTTCAGAGTCGGAAACAGTTAAGGAGCTTATTAAGAAAACAAGAAATTCAGGTGTTACAATTATTATGATTGAACACATAATGTCAGCACTTATGGAACTTTCCGATAAAGTTTTGGTTATAGACAGAGGACAAAAAATATGTTATGATATACCCGAGGAAGTTGTAAAGAACAAAGAGGTTATTAAATGCTATCTCGGTAATTCTTATGAAGTTGAAGGAGAAGGAAAAGATGCTTAAAATTAAAGACCTTTATGTAAATTATAAAAGCCTTAATATTCTTCAGGGTGTATCGCTTGAAATTAAAGAAGGGGAAATTCTTTCCCTTATCGGTTCAAACGGAGCGGGAAAAACAACTCTTGTAAAGGCAATTTCAAAGCTCGTTGAAATTAAAAGCGGCAGCATTGAGTTTAAAGGCGAGGATATAACTTCTGTAGGTTCAGACGGAACCGTTGCAAGAGGAATTGTACAGGTACCCGAGGGAAGAAAGCTTTTTGGCGATATGACGGTAAAAGAAAATTTGGAAATGGGTGCATACATAAAAAATGCAAGAGCAGACAAAAAGAAAAATCTTGAATTTGTCTACAGCCTTTTTCCTGACCTTAAAGAAAAGGAAAAGCAGAAAATGAAAACCTTAAGCGGCGGTCAGCAGCAAATGGCTGCAATCGGCAGAGCTCTTATGGGTAATCCGTCATTTTTAATTCTCGATGAACCTTCAATCGGTCTTTCTCCGATTATGACGCAAAATGTTTTAGACGCAGTAAAGAAAATAAACGAAAAAGGCGTAACTGTTTTAATTGCGGAGCAGAACGTTAATGATGTTTTGAAAATTGCATCAAGGGCATACGTTATGGAGCAGGGCAAAATTGTTCTTTCAGGTACTTCCGAAGAGATACTCAATAATGAATATTTAATGAAAGCATATCTTGGTATGTAGGAGGAATTAAAAATGCACATTTGGGACGATTTACTTACAGATGCCGACAGAGCGGTAATTGAAAAAGGACACTACGGTCAGAGAAAAGGTTTTGGTAAAAAACCGCTTCTTCTTATAATTGACCTTCAGCCAAACTACATAGGCGCGGACAAGCCGATTGAAGAACAGCTTGACGAATGGCCGTCGGGCGGCGGTGAAGAATGCTGGAGAGGCGTGGAAAAAATTCTCTCTTTGAGAGATGTGGCAAGAGAATGCGGAGTGCCGATTTTCTACACAAGAAATGTCCAGAATAAGACAAACGCTTTTGACAGCTTTGCAACCAAAACAAAAAGAGACCAGTCAAAATACATCGACGGTGCTCCCGAGGCGGATTTGCTTGAATGTGTAAAGCCTCTTGACAGTGAGATGATAATTCCAAAGAGCTACGCAAGTGCATTCTACGGAACACCTCTTCAGAGCTATCTTATTAAACTTGGAATTGATACTCTTATAATCGTTGGCGGTTCAACAAGCGGATGTTGCCGTGCAACTGCAGTTGATGCTGTAACAAGAAACTACAATCTCGGTTATGTTGAAGACTGCCTTTTCGACAGAATCAAGGTTTCTCATAAGGCTGCACTTCTTGATGTATGGATGAAATATGGCGATGTAGTTATGAGCGACGAAGTTAAGGAGTATTTCCGTTCACTTAAAGAAAATAAATAAAAATTTGCGGTGCCGTGTCTGACGGCACCGATTACTGCTTTACGGCAAAATAATATGTCAGGAGGAAATTTTATGACTAAACTGATAAAAAACGGAACCGTCGTTTTTTAAAATTATGGAAAAAAAGCCGAAATTTTAATCGACGGTGAAAAGATTTCAAAAATAA
>CAZMHL010000065.1:0-9290 GCA_964566065.1 uncultured Eubacteriales bacterium | reverse complement strand
AGAATGGTTTACAGCCATATCGACAGAATTATCACCTGCGGTATTATGCCCGTTAAGAGAGAATTGAAGCTTGAAGCAGGAAAAGAACTTGCGGCAGAATATTTCCTTCAGAGAAGAGAAATGGGTTGTATCAATATCGGCGGCAGGGGCGTTATCACAGTTGACGGTGTTGACTATGAAATGAATCCGAGAGACGGTATCTATATCGGTATGGGCAACAAAGACATTACATTCAAGAGTGTTGATGAAGCAGACCCTGCAAAATTCTACATTTCATCCTGCCCTGCACACAAAGAATATCCAATCGTTAAAATTGATATTACAAAGGCTAAAAAAGTTCCTTGCGGAAGTGTTGAAGATTGTAACAAGAGAGTTATCAATCAGTACATTCATCCTGAAGTAATGAAGAGTTGTCAGCTTTCAATGGGTCTTACACAGCTTGAACCCGGTTCAAACTGGAACACAATGCCCTGCCATACTCACGACAGAAGAATGGAAGTTTATCTTTATCTTGATATGGGCGAAAACGACGCAGTATTCCATATGATGGGTGAACCCGACGAAACAAGACACATCATTATGCACAACGAAGAAGCGGTTATTTCACCAAGCTGGTCAATCCATTCAGGTGTTGGCACAAAGGCTTATTCATTCATCTGGGCAATGTGCGGCGAAAATCAGGAATTTACAGATATGGATCATATTGAAACCAGAGATTTAAGGTAGTTCGGCTAAAATCACCATTCGGCAGAAGCAAGCCTCTGCCCTACATGTAGGGAACGGTCTTGACCGTTCCGCAATAAAAAATCAAATTAAACCCAAACAGGAGGAAATACAAATGTTCAGATTAGATGGTAAAATTGCCCTTGTTACAGGCGGCTCTTACGGCATTGGCTTTGCTATTGCTTCGGGTCTTGCAAATGCAGGTGCAACAATCGTGTTCAATGACCTTAATCAGGAGCTTGTTGACAAAGGTCTTGAAGCATATAAAGAAGCAGGTATTAAAGCTTACGGCTACGTTTGCAACGTTACAGACGAAGATGCTGTTAACGAAATGGTAGCAAAAATCGAAAAAGAAGTAGGCGTTATTGACATTCTTGTTAACAATGCAGGTATCATCAAAAGAATACCGATGCACGAAATGACAGCGGCAGAATTCAGACAGGTTATTGACGTTGACCTTAACGCACCTTTCATCGTTTCAAAAGCGGTTATTCCGTCAATGATTAAAAAAGGTCACGGAAAAATTATCAACATCTGTTCAATGATGAGCGAACTTGGAAGAGAAACAGTTTCAGCTTACGCTGCAGCCAAAGGCGGACTTAAAATGCTTACAAGAAACATCTGTTCCGAATACGGCGAATATAACATTCAGTGTAACGGCATCGGACCGGGATACATCGAAACACCGCAGACTGCGCCTCTTCGCGAGAAACAGCCTGACGGTTCAAGACATCCCTTTGATTCATTCATCATTTCAAAAACTCCTGCCGGAAGATGGCTCAAGCCTGAAGAGCTTGCAGGACCTGCAGTATTCCTTGCATCTGATGCTTCAAATGCAGTAAACGGACACATCCTTTACGTTGACGGAGGAATACTTGCCTACATCGGCAAACAACCCAAATAACGGATAAAATTGTCTGCCTTGCACTGTCAGTCTCCTTTGTATACACAAAGTACACGTCAGTCGGCTGACAGCACAATACAAACGAATTTTCTCTCGTTATTACATAATTTCGGGTAAAATTTGTTTACTTTGCACCTTTTGAGGCGTGATGAAAATATAACGGCGTGCCGAGTCGTCACGCCCTACGCATTATATTTTATCGTTATTATATTGAGTAATAAAAGAAACTCCGCTTTTGCGGAGTTTCAACAAGTTTTATTTTTTAATACGAGCACAGCGAGTATCACGGTTTTCCGAAACATAGAAATCTTTGATTTCGTAATGTTTCGTGAAGTTCGTATTATTTATTATTTGATTTTTGCAACCTTGTTGCAAAAGGAAAGGAATAACTTATGAAACTTTCTGCAGAAAATCAGAAGTTTGTTGACGAAACCTGGGAAAAGATTATAAAGAAAATGCCCAAGGTTGCGGAAAGGAATTGGGAAAAGATTCCATATACTGCTGAAAACGGCAGATACGATGACAAGTCAAAGATTAACATTCCAATGTGGACAAACGGTTTCTGGCCGGGAATTATGTGGCTTCTTTATGATGCAACAGGTGAAGAAATTTACAAAAAAGCAGGGGACAAGTCTGTAGAGCTTCTTGACGAAGCACTTTTCGGCAGATTTGACAGACTTCATCACGATGTTGGCTTTATGTGGAATACTTCCGCAAAGGCTGATTATATGATTACAGGAAACGACCGTTCAAGAGAAAGGGCACTTTTTGCCGCAAGTATCTTAATGGGAAGATACAACATTGAAGGAAGATTTATAAGAGCCTGGGGCAAGTGGCACGAGGTTGAAAATACTCACGGCTGGACAATTATCGACTGTATGATGAACATTCCGCTCCTTTACTGGGCAACAGATGTAACCGGTGATGACAGATTCAAAGCTGTTGCAATGTCCCATGCGGATATGGCAATGAGAGACCACGTTCGTCCCGACGGAAGCGTTTATCATATATGCTGTCACAATCCTAAAACCGGAGAGGTTGAGGGACACCACATCGGTCAGGGCTATGCAATTGAATCAAGCTGGTCAAGAGGTCAGTCCTGGGCGGTTTACGGCTTTGCTCTTTCTTATTTACATACAGGAAAACAGGAATATCTTGACACGGCGAAAAAGGTTGCACACTATTTTATTGCAAATATAGCCGACGACGGATGGCTTCCGAGAGTTGACTTCAGAGCTCCCGAAGAGCCGTTCTGGTATGATACAACAGCGGCAGCTTGTACAGCCTGCGGTCTTATTGAAATTGCAAAGGCTGTTCCGGAGCTTGAAAAGAAGCTTTATCTTAATGCGGCGCTTAATATCTTAAAGGCAATCGACGAAAAATTTTCGGATTACAATCCTGACACCGACCCGTTACTCGGCGGCGGCAGCGAAAGATATTACAGTGCCGACAACAACACAAAAGGAAAGCATATCCCGATTATTTACGGCGATTATTACTACATCGAAGCCCTTTACAAGCTGAAAGGTTTTGACAAATTGTTCTGGTAGGTGAATTATGGCTTATTTATTATTACTTGTTGTGGCAGTGGGATATCTGACGTATAAATATTCTGAAAAAAGATCAAGTGTAGGACTTGACGGAATGTGGCTCCTCACCAAATACAACTTGTTCAGATATTTTGTAGGTGCGCTTGTAGGTGCAGTTGCGCTCATTGTCGGCGGCAGTTTTAGGCTTTGCCCTTCAGCTTATCGTAGCATTTCTTGCTGGTGAAGTTCATTCGGCAATTCTTTTCCCTGTGACCTGCGGTTCGGGAATTATAGCCTCGGCTCTGGTGGGCGCAGTTTTCTTTAAAGAAAAGCTTAAACTCAAAAACACCCTGGGAATTTTAATAGGTATTATTTCTATTTTAATGATAAACTTTCTGTAAGAGGTAACATATGGCATATTTTGCCTTGAAGAATGGGATGTAAAAAATTACATCCCATTTTTTTATTCGCTTATAACCGTAACTTCGTCGGTTTTACATATGTTATACATATACTTTTTATTTTTCTTACTGTTGTCGCAGAGGTAAAAGGATTTGTCGGCGTTTTTCATCATAGCCTTTTTAACAGTTGCCTCTTCAACCGAGGAGTCGGTAATATAGCCGTTCTCCGTGTAGCCTCTGCTTGAGAAAAAGAATAAATCGGCGTTAATGCTTGAAACAAATTTTTCCGCTTCGTTTCCTATGTAGGCAACCGAGTGGTTAAGAAGCAGACCGCCGGTGCAGTAGTTCTTAATGTGCGCATCACCAAGGCGCATTGAGGTCTTGGGACTGTTGGTTATAACAATAATATCGCTGAAGCTTTTGAGATGGGGAACAAGATATGCCGTCGTTGACGAAGCATCAAGAAAAATAACATTGCCGTTGCTTATAAAAGCTGCGGCTTTTTTTGCAATTATCTGCTTTGAAAGGTTGTTTTGGTCCTCTCTGTACATTAGGGGGATTTCGCTTTCTGCGGTCTGTCTTAAAACCACGCCGCCGTGAGTTCTTACAACCTTGCCCTGCTTTTCAAGAATACTTAAATCCCGTCTTACGGTTGGCAGGCTTACAAATAAAAGCTTTGAAAGCTTGTCAACGCTTATGCTTCTGTCCTTTTCTAAAATGTTTAAAATTTCCTGCTGACGTTCAATGTTAAACATATAAATTCCTTTCGTTTGTTTTCATATATTTTCTTTTGTGAGTGTAGAATACGATTTTTTGTCGATTTTACCGCCATATATTGTCGTTTGTTTTCGTTTTATCTATAATAGCATAAAGAATATACATTGTAAAGGAATTAAGCTATGAATAAAACAAATATGTGCGCAAATCTTCACGCGGTTGGCGATTTGAGATACGAAGAAATGGCATATCCGAAATGCGAAAGCGATGAAGTTACAGTTAAAATAAAAAGCTGCGGTATCTGCGGAAGTGACATTTCAAGGGTTTACACCAAGGGTACATATCATTTCCCTACGGTAATCGGTCACGAGTTTTCGGGAAGAGTTGAGTTTGACCCCGAAGATAAGCTTACAGGGGAAAAGGTGGTAATTTTTCCGCTTCTTCCTTGCTTTAAGTGCGAAAGCTGTAAAAATGAAAACTATGCAACTTGCGAAAGCTACGACTACTATGGTTCAAGAAGAGACGGCGGAATGAGCGAATACCTTGCGGTTAAAAAGTGGAATCTTCTTAAAATGCCGGAAGGTCTGAGCTTTGAAGAGGGGGCAATGTGCGAGCCTGTTTCCGTTGCAAGACACGCCACCTTGAAGCTTGACATCAAAAAAGGCGAAAGTCTTTTGATTTCGGGCGCAGGGCCTATCGGCATAATCGCAGGTCAGTGGGCAAAAATGTTTGGTGTAGAAAAAGTATATTATTTTGATATAGACCAAAGAAAAATTGAGTTTGCAAAAAGTCTCGGCTTTTATGAATATAAAGAAGATGTTCAGACCGATTGTGTAATTGAAGGCACAGGTCACGAAGGCGCAGTAAAAAAATGCCTTGAAGCAATAAAGCCTTACGGAAGAATGGTACTTATGGGCAATCCCTCGGGCAATGTAACTCTGTCCCAGGGAACATATTGGCACATTTTGAGAAAAGAGCTTAAAGTTCTCGGCACCTGGAATTCTTCTTTTAATGATGCTCAGAACGACTGGAAAGAAAGCTTAAAGGCAATGAGCGACGGCAGTATAGATGTTAAACCTCTTATAACTCATAAATTTCCTTTAAAGGATTGCAACAGAGCCTTTGAAATGATGAAAAACAGAGAAGAGTTTTACAATAAAGTAATTCTTAATATGGGAGGAAATGAAAATGAATAAAAAAATTTCACCGTCACTTATGTGTGTTGACTTTTTCAATCTTTCAGGCGCAATAAAGGAATTTGAAGAAAATAATATTGAATATATACATATTGACATTATGGACGGAAGCTTTGTTCAGAATTACACTCTCGGAACAGATCTTATAAAGGCATTGAAGAAAAAAACAAAAATACCCCTTGATATTCATCTTATGATAGATGAACCTGAAAGAAAGCTTAACTGGTTTGAGTTCGGGGAAAATGATTACGTTTCCGTTCACTACGAGTCAACAAAGCATCTTCACAGAGCATTGGCGGCAATTAAAAGCCGCGGCGCAAAGACAATGGTTGCAATAAATCCTGCAACCTCAATAAGCGCAATCGAATATGTTTTGGACGACGTTGATGCGGTTTTGATTATGACGGTAAACCCCGGTTTTGCAGGGCAGAAGCTTGTTAAATCAACCCTTAAAAAAATCAAAGATTTAAGAGAATTTCTTGATAACAACGGCTATTCTCACATTGAAATTGAGGTTGACGGAAACGTAAGCTATGAAAATGCAAAATTAATGAGCGATGCAGGAGCAAACATTTTCGTTGCAGGCTCTTCAAGCGTTTTCGCCAAAGAGGGAACTCTTACCGAGAATACAGAGAAGTTAAGAAAAATATTAAGATAAAGGAATGTTAAAAACACCCGGAACACTTCGTTACGGGCGTTTTTTCAATTTCTCATTTTTTAAGGGATAGGAAAAAATGTTTCAGAACGGACAAACCGAGCAAAAACAAGGCTTGCTTTGTTTTTGGAAACCCGAAGCTGTACGAGGGTACAGCGAGTTAGGCGAGGTTTGTCCGTAGCAAAAAGGTCACAGAAAAAAAGAAAAATCTCAAAAATTGAGATTTTTCTGCATTTGCTTATAAAAATTATCGGTTTTATATGGTTTTACATATACTTATTCCGACCTTTTGGTGTTCCGGACTTTTTTACATCCCTTTTTATATAATCTCAAGTTCATCCTTTGATGGAAACTTCGGGAAGGTTTTGCATATATCTTCCTGATACCAGAAAGCAACGGATGAAATATCATCCTGAAGCGTCAGGTATCTGTGACCGATTCTCCGGCATAATGCCTGAATGGTAACTTTGATTCCTTTTATGCCTCAACGGGTTGGTTTTTCAATTTTTCAAGTTCTTCCTCTTCAAGCTGACGGTATGCAACCTTGCCGACCAGGGTTTTGGGCATATCATCTTTAAATTCAATATCATAAGGCATTGCATATTTTGCAATGTTCTTTTTGCAGTAATCAAGAATTTCCTGCTTTGTGTCCTCGCTTGCAGGTACATCTGCCGCAAGTTTAACAAACGCTTTTACTTTCCGCATCTTGTAAGGGTCGGGAACTCCGATAACACAGCTCATCTGAACATATTCGTGAGCATCTAAAATGTTTTCAAGCTGTGCGGGATAAACATTGTAGCCTGATGTGATAATCATTCTTTTTGCTCTGCCCTTGAAGTAAATAAAGCCTTCTGAGTCCATAACACCAAGGTCGCCTGTGTAAACCCAGGTAAGTCCGTCGGCGTGCTTTCTCAGGGTCTGCGCCGTTTCGCCGGGGTGGTTCATATATTCTTTCATTACCGTAGGTCCTGCAAGAAGAATTTCTCCCTCTTCGCCGTAGGGGAGCTCTTTGTCTGTATCGGGTTCTACAATTTTTATGTAAGTATCGGGGAACGGAATACCTATGCTTCCTTTTTTGTACATATGAGACGGGGTAAGGCAGCAGGCGGTAACCGTTTCGGTAGTGCCATAGCCTTCTCTTACCTGAATCATACATTTATGGTCAAATAAGAATTTATCAAGCTTCTTTTTAAGCTCAATTGAAAGTGAGTCTCCGCCTGAGAAAACACCCTTTAAGTTTGATAAATCAGCTTTTTCCATATCGGGAAGTCTTAAAAGTGCTTCATAAAGTGTGGGAACACCTGCAATGAAGTTGCATTTCTTGCTTGTGATTAATTTGCCGTAGCTCTTTGGAGTAAATCTCGGAACGAGAATACATCTTCCGCCCTGGGAGAGCATTGTATGAATACAAACGCCAAGACCGAAACCATGGAAAATAGGCATTGCGGCAAGCATTCTGTCACCGGGTCTGAACATTTCATTTGCGGCAATAACCTGCTGACCTAAAGCGTTGAAGTTTTTGTTTGTAAGAACAATTCCCTTTGATGTACCTGTTGTTCCGCCTGAATAGAGAATAACTGCAGGGTCGTTTGGAGTTCTTTTAACCTTGTAGTTGTAGAAACAATGTCTGCTCAATTTCATAAATTCGTTCCATCTGATGATTGGTGCATCAGCAGGGATTTTCTGAATTTTTCTTGCCTCTGTAAGCATATATCCTGCTTTAATAGGCTTTGAAAGCTCATCTTTAATACTTGCAATAACAATGTTAACAACCTTTGTGTTGTTTCTTATGTTTTCAAATTTGCCGTAAAACTGGTCAAGAGTAATGGCTGTTACGCTTTCGGACTCATTTAAGTAAAACTCGATTTCCTTTTCAGCAGAAAGGGGATGAATCATATTTGCAATACCGCCAACAAGGTTTATTGCATAAAACATATAAATAGCCTGCGGGCAGTTGGGCATTGCAATTGTAACTCTGTCACCCTCGCGTACGCCTATGGTTTTAAGTGCTTTTGCGCATTTCTCGATTTCAGCAACAAGCCTTGAATATGTAGTAGTTTTACCCATAAAATCAAAAGCTATGTTGTTTGGATATTTTTCGGCAATAGCCATAACCGCTTCTGCCATAGAGCCTTCAAAATAATCAAGGTGAAGAGGTACGTCACCCATATGCTCAGCCCAGGGAGTTTTTGCTGTAATATTTTCCATTAATATTCAACCTCTTCTTTCATAGGTTTATCAAGTAATTCGGGATTTTCCAGAAGCTTCTTTAAAAGTCTTACTGTTTTTGAAAAATAATATCCGTCTGCAATTCTCTCGTCAACTGTAAGACCAAGGTCAATGCTGTCTTTCATTTCAAAGGTACCGTCTTCATTATAAAAGGGACGTTTTTTTCTTTCACCTACGATTACAAAAACAGAGGTTGTACCCCAGTTTGAAAGATGGTGGTAGCCTGCATGAAGTTTGATGGAGCCAAGGTTTGTAAGAAGAACCGATGCATGGTAAGGGTCATTGTTAATAAGTGATTTGGGAATCCATCCGTGATTGTCAAGGAATCTTACAATGTTGATAATGAATCTTGACAGAAAGAAAGGCATTTTGTTGAAAATATCCATAGCATCCTCAGTGCTTTCATTGGCACCTTCCGTTTTGCAACGGAAAATCTTTTTGTAAAGCTTTTCGTGGATTGTGTCAATGTTGTCGTCTTCTTTTGCATGGATGAAAGCAAGACTTTCACCGCCTTCGTCGGAGAAAACTTTCTTAACGGTAAATGCCGCTGTGAGTTCATTTCTCATAAAATAACGTTTGTTTTTTACGAAAATGTTCATTTTCGGTCTTAAAGTACACGCTTTTAAAACAGCGGTAACAATAACCTGGAACATATTGTATTTGTAAGCAGGATCATCTGCATTTTTCTTCTGTAAATATTCTTCAAGTTTTGTAAGTTCAATTCGCTCTGAAATAAATGCTTCGTTGTCGCATCTGTTGGGGAAAATGTGTGGCATAATAAAATGCATTGAATCCACATTTCTCATTAAAGCGGCGTCTCTTCTGTCGCCAAATTTTCTTTTAGCCATATTTTTGTCCTCTTTACATCCTTTTTACACAATTCTATCACATAAATTGACATTTTACAACAAAAAAATAAAATCTGTTGTTTGACAT
>CAZMHL010000064.1:0-9355 GCA_964566065.1 uncultured Eubacteriales bacterium | reverse complement strand
AATGTGTCAGCCGATGAATGCATTTGACTCAAGAAAAGTTGAAAAAATCCGTTTAATACGTTTTAATAAGCCATTTGTTTTCAAAACACTTGATGGTGTTGAGCGTGAAATAGATGAAAATACACTTATGATTTGCAACGGAGACCAGCCTGTTGCTATTGCAGGTATTATGGGTGGTCTTGATTCTGAAATTGTTGAAGATACATCTTCGCTTACTTTAGAATCTGCAACCTTTGATGCTTCATCTATAAGAAAATCCACAGTAAGACTTTCTCACAGAACTGATGCTTCAATGCGCTATGAAAAGAGCCTTGACCCTGAAATGACAGTTCCTGCTGTTGCAAGATTTGTAAAGCTTCTTACCGATATTGACAGTCAGGCTAAAGTTACATCTTCTCTTACAGATGAATATGCGTTTAAATATGACGATGTTACATTAAGCTTTAACAAAGACTTTGTAAACAGATACACAGGTATTCAGATTGATAATGACACTATAGTTAATACGTTGAAATCGTTGGGATTTGATGTAAACCTTGAGAACGAAGAATTTACTGTAAATGTTCCAAGCTGGAGAGCAACGAAAGACGTTACAATCAAAGCTGATATTATAGAAGAGATCACAAGAATTTACGGTTATGACAACTTTGATGTACACACAGCTCAGGCTCCGCTTTATCCTGTTCGCTCATCTCAGGAAAAAACTGATGAAGACAGAATAAAGGATATTCTTGTTAAGCGTTATTCAATGCACGAGCTTCATTCTTATGTATGGCAGTATTATGATGAATATAAAGCTCTCGGCATTGAAATTGAGGATAACATTGAGCTTGTTAATGCTACAAATCCTAATATTAAAACAATAAGAAACTCAATAATTCCAACACAGCTTTGTCAGGTAAAGAACAATGTTGCATTTACTGATTTTGGTGTGTTTGAAGTGGGAAGAGTTGTAAAAGGACTGAAAGCCGACAATTCCTGCGATGAGCACAAAATGCTTGCAGTTACATTGTTCACTAAAACACAGGAAATGGAACAGAACTATTTTAAACTCCGTGACATTCTCGCTGTAATTGCAGATGATATCAAGCACGAGGCACTTATGTTTGAAAAAGCTGAGGCAATACATTCATACGAACATCCAAAGAACCTTAACGATATAATCTGTGCAGGAAGAAAAATTGGTAAAATCGGTATTGCAAATTCAGTTGTTTCAAAGAAAATTGATAAAAAAGCAAATATCGTATTTGCTGAAATTGATATTGAGGAATTTGCAAAAATCGAAAATGCGAGTATTTCTTACAAAGAACCTTCAAGATTCCCTGAAATTGAAATTGACCTTTCGTTTGTGTCTGAAAAATTTGCACCGATTATGAAAGCAATCGAAGACACAAAGTGTGAACTTATCAAAGATGTGTCTGTTGTTGATACCTATACCGATGAAAGCGGAAAATCAATCACAGTGAGAATGGTATTCTCACATCCTGAAAAAACTCTTACCAAAGAGGAAATTTCTGTGGTGACAGATGGAATTATAAAAGAGCTTTCCAAATTGGGAATAGAACTTAAAATGTAATAAAAAAACGGCTGAAATTCAGCCGTTTTTAACTTTGTATTGAAATTTTAAACAAAAAGGGTTACAATAGTATAAACACAATTTTAATATGAGAGGTAAAACTATGGCATTGTTAGATAATCTTAAGCCCGAAAAGGTTTTTAAATATTTTGAACAGTTAAGCGCAATTCCCAGAGGTTCCGGGAATACAAAGGCGGCAAGCGACTGGCTTGTTAAGTTTGCTGAAACAAGAAATCTGGAACATTATCAGGATGAGCTTAACGATGTTATTATAATCAAAGATGCAACAAAAGGTTACGAAAATTCGGGAGCTGTTATTCTTCAGGGACATATTGATATGGTATGCGAAAAAGCTGAAAGCTGCACAAAGGATATGGAAAAAGAAGGCATAGACCTTGTGCTTGACGGAGATATTATTTCGGCAGAAGGCACAACTCTTGGTGCTGATAACGGAATAGCCGTTGCGATGATGCTTGCAGTTCTTGACAGTGACGAACTTTCACATCCAAGGGTTGAATGTGTGTTTACAGTTGACGAAGAGACAGGGATGTACGGAGCTGCATTTCTGGATGTTTCACCTCTTAAAGGAAAAATGCTGATCAATATTGATTCTGAAGATGAGGGAGTGTTTACTGTAAGTTGTGCAGGAGGAAATGTTACAAGATGTTCTCTTCCTGTAGCAAGAGAGGATTACGAGGGTGAAACACTTACTGTAAAAATCAGTGGTCTCGTTGGCGGACATTCAGGAATAGAAATTGACAAAGGAAGAGCTAATTCGAATATTCTCATGGGACGTCTGCTTTATGCAATAAGTCAGGATACAGAAATCAGAGTAGGCAGGGTTAACGGCGGATTTAAAAGCAATGCAATTCCTGTTGAAACAACAGCAGAAATAGTTGTTAAAAATAAAAAGATTTGTGAAGATATCTGTAACAATTATGAAAGGATTTTCAAAAATGAATACAGAAGCACTGATGGGAAAATAGCCGTAAGTGTTTCAGCAATTGATTATGCCACACCTTTGACAGAAAATGATACGAATAAGGTTATTTGTATGCTTAACTGTATTCCGGACGGTGTTATCTGTATGAGCAATGAAATTGAAGGTCTTGTTCAGACTTCGTTGAATATGGGCATATTCAATGTTGATGAAAATTCTGCATCAGCAGAAATGTGTGTAAGAAGCAGTATTGATTCACAGAAGGAAATGCTCGTAAAACGTCTGGATTGCCTTATGAAATCAATTGGCGGAAATGTGGAAGTGTTTGGCGATTACGCCGGATGGGATTTTAAAGAAGATTCATCTTTGAGAACACTTATGACGGATGTGTTTAAAGAACGGTATGGTTATGAACCTAAAATTGAAGCAATACATGCAGGGCTTGAATGTGGAGTGTTTTCAGGTAAAATAAACGGACTTGATTGCATATCTTTTGGTCCTGATCTTAAGGATGTGCATACTTTCAGAGAAAGAATGTCCGTGTCATCAGTTAAGAGAATCTGGGATATGCTTGTTGAAACGCTAAAAAGGATGAAATAATATTTTGTTGAATTTAACTTGATGCTGTTATAATTTATAACATTAACAAAAGGGGTATTTCTATGAAAATAATAATTGTTGGTTGCGGCAAAATAGGACAGAAAATAGTTGAAAAGCTTTGCCGGGAAGATGAACATGATATAACAATAATAGATTTGCGCAGTGATGTTGTTTCTGATATAACCGGACAATTTGATATAATGGGAGTAGTAGGAAGTGGTACTGACTATGATATATTGATTGAAGCCGGGGTGGAAGATACTGACTTACTTATAGCTGTAACAGGTACAGATGAACTTAATCTTCTGACATGCCTTATGGCTAAAAAAACCGGTGACTGTCAGACTATTGCCAGAGTGCGAAAACCTGAATACAGCAGCAAGCTTCATATGTTTAAAGAGGATCTTGGACTTGCAATGATAATAAATTCGGAACATGCAGCAGCAACAGAAATGGCCAGGTGTTTAAGATTTCCTTCTGCTATTCAAATTGATACGTTTGCAAAAGGAAGAATAGAAATATTAAAATTCAGAATACCCGAAGAATCTGTGCTTGATCAACTTCAAATCAAGGATATGAGTCAGAAATTAGGATGTGATGTTCTTGTATGCGGAGTTGAAAGAGGAGAAGAAGCATTTATTCCCGGCGGTGATTTTAAACTTCATTGCGGGGACAGAATAAGCATAGTTGCATCTATTGAAAATGGTACGTACTTTTTTAAGAAAATCGGAATAAAAACCAATCGTGTTAAAGATACAATTATAGTTGGTGGCGGAGATACAGCGTATTATCTTGCTTATCAGCTCTTGCAAAGCGGAATAGATGTTAAAATTATTGAGAAGAAAGAAGACCGTTGTGCCGAACTTTGTAAACTTTTACCTAAAGCAACCGTTATTAACGGCGATGGTACCGATAACCGTGTTCTTGTTGAAGAAGGTCTGGAGTATGCCGACTCTTTTGTTTCCCTTACAAATATTGATGAAGAAAATGTGCTTTTATCATTGTTTGCCAAGAGCAAGATGAATGGTAAACTTATTACCAAGATCAACAGAATAGCTTATGATAATGTTATAAAGAATCTTGATCTTGACACAACGATTTATCCTAAAAACATTACCGCAGAGTATATAGTAAGATTTGTTCGTGCAAAGAAAAATTCGATCGGAAGCAATATTGAAACCATGCACACAATTCTCGAAGGAAAAGCGGAAGCTCTTGAATTCAGGATTCTTGATAATTCACCTGTGCTTGATATACCGCTGGAGAAACTCGAACTCAAGAAAAATATTCTTGTGGCATGTATAAACAGAAACGGTAATGTTATTATACCGCGCGGTCGTGATGTTATAACAGCAGGAGATACTGTGGTCGTTGTAACTACTCATACAGGCTTTAAAGATATAAGTGATATTTTGGAATAGAGGAATTTAAATGAATCGCAGAATTATAGCATATACCATCGGTTGGGTACTTATTTCTGAAGCAGCTTGCATGGTGCTTCCGTTAATATGTTCTTTTATTTACAAAGATGGATGCAGTTCGGAATTTTTATTTTGTATATTGACATGTTTATCAGTTGGAGCAATTTGTGTTTATGAAGCACCTAAAAGACGTGAAATGCGTGCAAGAGAAGGTCTTGTTATAGTCTCTTTAAGCTGGATTGTATTGAGTACATTCGGAGCAATCCCTTTCGTTATATCCGGTAGCATACCGAATTTTATCGATGCACTGTTTGAAACTGTTTCAGGTTTTACAACGACCGGGGCATCGATACTTACGGACGTTGAAGCACTCCCGAAATCTATGATTTTCTGGAGGAGCTTTACTCACTGGGTAGGCGGAATGGGTGTTCTGGTACTTTTGCTGGCGTTTTTGCCGCTTTGCGGTGGTAATAATATGTATCTTATGAAGGCAGAGAGTCCGGGTCCATCAGTAAGTAAGCTTGTGCCCAAAATAAGAACCACGGCAAAATTGCTTTATGGAATATATATCCTATTTACAATAATTGAAGTTGTACTTTTGCTGTTCGGCGGAATGAAATTGTTTGACTCTTTGACACTTACTTTCGGTTCTGTGGGAACAGGTGGATTTTCTATACTAAATTCTGGTGCATCGACATATACACCTTACGTTCAGAATGTAATAACTGTTTTTATGATACTTTGCGGAATAGATTTTTCAGTATATTATCTTATTCTGATACGTAATTTCAAAGCAGTTCTGAAATCAGAAGAAGTAAAGATATATCTTGGCGTGATATTGATTTCAATAATCGCAATTTCAATAAATTGCAGAGGAATGTTTGAAAGTCTTGCAACAACGGTGCGACATGCAGCGTTCCAGGTAGGTTCAATTATAACAACCACTGGTTATATGACAACTGATTTTGATAAATGGCCGGAGTTTTCCAGAGCTATACTTGTGTTTCTTATGTTTATAGGTGCCTGTGCCGGAAGTACGGGTGGCGGTATAAAAGTTTCAAGGTTGACTATGTGGCTTAAAAGCGTCGTAAAAGAAATAAAGATATCTATACATCCGAAAATTACATGTAAAACTACTTTTAACGGAAAAATGATAGAACATAATACGATGAGGACAATAAATGCATACATGGCTGCGTATTTTCTTATTTTTGTTATCTCGGGATTTATTATAAGTCTTGATGGCTTTGACTTTACCAGTAATTTTACTGCTTTGGCAGCTACATTTAATAATATAGGTCCCGGTCTCGGTATGGTTGGTCCTACAGGAAATTTTTCAGCTTATTCGCAGGTGTCAAAGTTGGTTTTTGTATTTGATATGCTTGCAGGTCGTCTGGAAATTTTTCCAATGTTAGCACTTCTTGCTCCTGCATCATGGAAAAAATAATTCAAAGGTTCCGACGGAGGAGGGTATGCTGAGCCTTTTGATTTTAGTAAGTTTGACAATATTCTGTATATGTGTTAATATATTTGTCATAAAGGGATGAATTTTCGACAGGGGGAATTGTATGAAAAATCGTGCTATCATAAACGTTTCCGATACATCTTTGCTGGCAGAGTTTTCAAGAGAACTTGTTGAGTTGGGCTATGAAATTTTATGTGCTAACAATAATATATCACTAATGAAAGAAAATGACGTGCCATATACTGCAATAACAGATGATGCGCCTGTTGATGCCGACATAGGTGTAAGAATGGAAGTTATGAGATCGGATATCTTTGCGGCGATTCTTGCTGATCGATCGGATACAGACCACATTTCGACAATTATTTCCAGCGGTGTTGAACCAATCGATATAATTGTCACAAATTTTAATGATATCAGTGCTATGTTGGATGATGGAACAATGGATATTGTTAATATATTTTCTGATGTAGATATAAATTGTTCTTCGCTCATAAAAGCAGGTGTTTCAAACTGCGATGATGTGTGTGTTGTTGTTGATCCTGATGATTATGAAACTGTGTTGCAGGAAATTAAAAATGGAGGAGAAGTCTCCAAGGAGACAAGACTCCGTTTTGCTGCCAAAGCATTATCTTATCTTAGTAGCCGTGATTCGCTTATTTCAACCCATCTGAATATGAGGTTGGGAGGGGATTCTTATCCTGATATTCTCAGTTTTTCATATAGGAAACTGTCTAACTTGGAATCCGGTGAAAATGCACATCAGACTGCAGCAGTTTACAGTAGTCTCGGATCAAAATCACAAAATCTCTGTAATATGGTGAAACTTCAGGGCGAAATGCTTTCTTTTACAGGGTTTAACAATGCTGATATTGCACTTGAAACTGTTGCATCTTTTGATGAATGTGCAGTTTCAATCGTTAATAACGGTTGTGTATGCGGAGTTGGTGTTGGTGAAGAAATTTATGAAGCTTACTCAAATGCATACAGATCTTCTGTTTCATCTTTGAATGGTAGTGTGGTTGTTTTTAACAGAATAGTTGACAGAAAGTGTGCGCTGGAGCTTGTTAAGTATCCGTTTGAAGGAGTAATTGCACCTAATTTCGGTGCTGATACAGAAGATGTGCTTAGCCAGAAAGATGGTTTAAGTTTGTATATAATTGAGAAAATGGATAATAAGTTTTATGATATGAAACCGATTAACGGCGGATTGCTTATTCAGAAAAACAAAGATATGATCGCATCTACACCTGAACTTCAGTGTGTTACCCAAAGGCAACCTGATGAACCTGAAATAAAAGATTTGCTTTTTTCCTGGAAGGTTACCAAGAATATAAGAACCAGTGCTGTTGTTATATCAAAAAGTGGTCAGACAGTCGGTATTGGCGGTGGTCAGCCAATGTATCTTTCTTCATTTGAGTTGGCTTTAAAAAACGCAGGTAGTAGAGCAGAAGGTGGAGTGGTTGCTATTGATGGAACCGTTAATTCTCCTGAATTCTTTTACCTGATTAAAGATTCTGGAATAAGGGCTGTTATTCAGTCCGGTGTTGGTGAGATTGATAAAGAAATTATCGATTATTGCAATGAAAATGAAATATCTTTACTTATCACAAACATACAGTATTGTAAATATTAATTGAAACTCCGATGTTCGAAGGAATATCGGAGTTTTTAACATATTTTTCAAAAATACATAAAATGAAATGTAGTCATATAATACGGAGGCTGTATATGAATTATTCAATAGTTGTTCTGACTTCTGTAACTGCAGCCAAAAGAGCACAGAAAGTATTGGAAAGAAACGGAGTGTTGAGTAATATAATACGTACTCCTTCGAAAATTTCAGAATATGGTTGCAGTAATTCCCTGAAGATAAAAACCGCTGTTGTTGGTGATGTGGTTAAAATTTTGAATAAAATGAGTTTTAACATCCGCGAAATATATAACGTAATTCAAGATGGAGTAGAGTACAAGTATATTAAACAGCGGATGTGATACGGGCTATCCGCATATGCGGATAGCTTTTTTGGGAGGAATATATGGTTTATCTTGATAACAGTGCAACTACTTTTAAAAAGCCGGATTGTGTATACAGTGAGATAATAAATGTTATGAAATACAGCGGCGGTAATGCAGGCAGAGGCGGGCACAGAATGTCTGTCCGTGCGGGAGATATTATATATAATGCGCGAGAAAACATAAGCAAATTTTTTAACATAACCGATGAAAGCAGGATTTGTTTTACTTATAATGCTTCTGCAGCACTTAATTATGCATTAAAAGGCGTTTTGAAAAAAGGAGATCATGTAGTGATTTCTTCTTATGAACACAACTCGGTATACAGACCGATATATGCTCTTGAACAGAATGGTGTAAGTTTTTCTGTGTTAAATTCTGACAGACATGGAAATTTTGATGATTTGAATAATTATATTGATGACAACACAAAGCTTGTTGTTATAAACCACGTTTCAAATGTTACAGGTAATATTGCAGAAATCAGCAAAATGTCAAAGATTGCACACGATAACGGTATATTGTTTATGGTTGATGCTTCGCAGTCTGCAGGTCATATTGAAATTGACGTAATTAAAGATGGCATAGACCTTCTCGCTTGTTCAGGCCATAAAGGGTTGTTTGGACCGCAAGGTACCGGAATACTGTATATAAGAGATGGCATTGATACCAAGACTATTGTTGAAGGTGGGACGGGGAGTATGTCGCAACTTTCAAGTCAGCCTGAAGAATTCCCGGACAGATTTGAAACCGGTACTTTAAATGCTCCGGGTATAGGTGGGCTGTCAAAGGGGGTAGAATTCATTCTTGAAAAAGGAATCATAAGTATACGTGAACACGAAGAAATGTTATTGGATATGCTTATAAATGGTTTGTCTTCAATGCCTCGGGTTGAAGTTTACGGAAACGGTAACAGTAAAAAAACATCGGGTGCGGTAGGCTTTAATGTATCAGGGAAGGATTGTATTACGCTATGTGATGAATTGGATGAGAATTACGATATTATGTTAAGAGGAGGACTTCATTGTTCTTATCTTGCACATAAAACCATCGGTACTTTAAAGTCAGGTTGCGCCAGAGTGAGTATAAGTTATTTTACAACTGTTGATGAAATAAATTATTTCCTTAATGTCATTGACAAAATAAGCAAATAATAATATAATTGAATGAGTAGATTATCATGAAAAGGAGCTGGCTTTTGTGGGTAAAATTATATCTTTTTTTGCCAGTTACATTAATGCTTTCGGAATAAATGATTTATTTGATATTTTTATTGTTACCCTTGCTGTGTATTGGATCATCAAGTTTTTGAGAGAAACAAGAGCTGTACAGCTTAC
>CAZMHL010000063.1:0-9455 GCA_964566065.1 uncultured Eubacteriales bacterium | reverse complement strand
GTCAAGATAGATATCCCTTTTTCATAGTCAAAACTGTATAAACGATCATCATCGTACATATATGTAATATTGTTCGATACAAAACCTCCGGATATTGAGCCTGCATCCAATGGGCTCATTTCTTTTTTTGTGTAAGTATTTGTAGACAAATTATATTCATAAATATTATTTCTATTGCAATAATATACTTTGTAGTCCTTTTGACATATAAAAGCTAAGGTTAAATCGAGGGATACATCTGCTAATTCAAATTCCATGGAAGACCAGCTTAAACCCGATTGATAGGTTGGATTAAATGTTTTGTAATAAAGTTTCCCATTGTAATAAGTAGATACATAAAAACGTTGGTTATCGTAACGCATTTTCTCGAGCGAACAATTTTTCGCATCGATAGTTGTTCCAAGATATAAGCCTCCCGCATAAGTCCATATGTCAGTCAGGGTATCATATTTCCATGCTTTAAAGTAATAAGGAGAATCAGTCGTTCCTTTTCCCTCTTTATTAAAAACGAAAATATAATTTTGATGACTTTTCATTACTGATGTAGAAGCTATTTCACTATATGGTGTTAACCATACTATTTCTCCGGTATTTATGTTTTGTTTATAAAAATAACTTTTCTTTACAATAGTATTTTCAAGATAGTCCATACGATAGATATAATCCCCTACAACAGCACTCCATTTTGTTTGTTCAGCACAAGGTATATAATTGTTTTGTGTATTATTTTCATCATATGTTTGTTCTTTTATTTTATTGTGCATATAATCAAACACGGAAATAGTTGTTTTTCCATTTTCTTTCATTATGCAGGAATAAAGAAAATTAGAGTACAACACATAACCAGTGGGTGTTGAATCATATATATCGAGATGAGTATGAGGATATCCTGAACGATCATTTTGATATTGATAAGTCCTTTCAAATCCGCTTGAATCACTTACCTTTGAAACTTTGTACACTTCATACCAATATAGACTATCCGAAACATATGCTCTACGCGATTTTATATAATCATATTTAATCCATCCGCCTGTTGGCAAAGTTATTTGTGATAAAGTAAGTACACTTCCATTCACTTTGTAAGTTGCAGGTTCATAACCCGGTGCACAATATATGTGTGTTGTTTCCTCTTGGTATATAAAACTTGTAGTGTATCCATCTGCATCTTTTATACTTTTCAAAATATCCGTGTTTCCTTCGTGAGTACGTGTTCGTTCAAATTTTAATGTTGAATAAACCACATCATTCATTTTGAGTTTTATTGTTTTAACTTCTTTGCCTTGAGAAGTGTTTTTTATATCATATTCAATATCAACAACCCTGCCTACACTATCAACAATTTTAGTTAAAGCATTAATTTGGGCTTTATAGTAGGAAGGAGTAAATAGATAGTCAATAAACGAACCTCTGTAATAATCAAATTCGGTATATGTAAAGTTTATTTCATTACCGAATCTGTCCTTTATTTGTATAAGATTTCCATATGTTCCGTCGAATGTATACAAAGTTCCGTCAGAATATAACAATTCATAATTTTTTGTATCTGCTTTTCTTGTTAGTGTCATATCGGTAAGCTTGTAATATTCAAGCACAAGAGTTAAATCTTCGGTTAAAGTTTCGCTATCATTTTTAATTTTATATGAGCTCCCGTCAGGAAATAAAAGGTGTGTTTCTTTATCCCAACCATCATATGGGGTCTTAACTTCACTTTTAATAATAGAAGGGAACCCAAAACTCCATCCGATAGCAAAATTATTGAAATTAATTTTGCGGACATCATCTTCTGTTTGCTTTTCAAATTCGTTTTTAGTAATAACCGCATCACCGGAATTGTAGCGTACAGAAATATTCAAATCAAGTCCGTTTATGCCCGGCAAAGAGAGAAGCGTTTTTTCATAGGTAAGCGCTCCGGTTGCCTGAGATACATAATCATTGTTATTGTTAAGCACATTGTAAACGGATGCAACAGGTTCAACCTTAAAGCCTTCGTCGGTTACTGTGCTTGTTGTTGCGGTGGTTGACATTGTTTCAAGCTCTTCATCTTTGATAATGGGAGAAACAATATCTGTTGACTGAATATTTCCTATTGTCCCTGTGCTTTCTTCCGAAGAAGAAACCGTTATTGTGTTATTGTTTATTTCATCAAGAATTTCCTGTTCCTCGGGAGTCAGTTCTTCATAAACTTCTTCTTCCTTTTCTTCCTCTTGCGCCTGATTTTTTCTTAAATCCTGCAATGGTGTCATTGTTGGCTCAGGAGCTGCTGCTTTTACAAATGCAAACACTTGTGGCACATAATTGAAAACAAAGCAAATTACCAGTATTAAAGATATTATTTTCTTAAATCTTTTTTTCATAATTTTTCCTCCGTAAATTTAGTTTAAAAAAGCAGAAGTATGTGTTTCACACTTCTGCTTCATTCAATGGGATATTTCATAATACCACTCCTTATTGCCAAATATTGGTAATTACATAATATCACAACATTTTCTCTTTTTCAATATTTTTCTTCCAAATTTTACCAAAAACTTTTCGACAAAATTCGACAATGAAAATTTTTATATATTAATTAAGAATTTAAGTGCCAAATTATGACAGTTTATTTTAAGGGCAGAGGTTATAATTAAATCAAGAGGGGATTTAAGTTGAGAGTTATATACATAGATGTGTTTTTTGCATATAATTTTTTGATTGATGCTTTTCTTCTTTATATTACCGGTAAGCTTTTGAAGCTTAAAATGTCATTAAGAGTTGTTGCAGGAAGTGTTTTCGGCGGTGTTTATTCCTCTTTTGCACTTATTGACGGTTTTGCGTTTATGGGAATTTTCCCTTTAAGACTTGTTTTTTTGTATTTTATGCTGTGCCTGAGTTATAATGGAAATTACATAACTCATTTAAAAGCATCGGGAGTATTTTTGCTGAATTCTTTCATATTCTGCGGAATTCTTTTGGCTTTTAGTCTTATGAGGGGAGGCGATTATATTTTAATTGATAACGCTCCTGTTTTTTTAAGCGGATATTCTCTTCTTTTTGCATGCATGCTTATTTGTGTTTTCTTTTGCGGGGTGTTTTTAAAATTCCTTATAAAAAGATTTGCTTTAAGAGATATGTACAAAGTGGTTGAGGCGGAATTTAACGGCAGAAGAGTATCATTAAATGCACTTGTGGATACAGGACATAATCTTTTTGATTATAAGAATATGTGCCACGTAATGCTTGTCAACAGAGAAAATGTGGATTTGTCCGAAAAAAAAGTACATACAATAGAAATTTCAACAGTTAACGGCTGCAGAGGTCTTTTGTGTCTGGAACCGCAAAACGTTGAGATTGATAAGAAGAATTATCGGGTTACAGTAGGAATTGCGGATGAGAAAATTGCAGGTTATGATGCACTGCTTAGTGCAAATATGTTTGTTCCGGAGGGAGAATATGTTTGATATATTAAAAGAATATATAGAAGAATTATTTAGAAAAATGAACTATGTTCATTATATAGGCGGAGGGGAAAGCCTTCCGCCGCCTCTTCCTGTTGAGGAAGAAAGAGAACTGGTTTTGAAAATAGATGATGAAAATGTAAGAAAAATATTAATTGAGCACAATTTAAGACTGGTTGTTTACATAGCAAAAAGGTTCGAAAACACAGGCATAAACATTGAGGATTTAATTTCAATAGGTACAATAGGTTTAATAAAGGCAATAAACACTTTTAAGCCCGACAAGAAAATAAAACTTGCGACTTATGCTTCAAGATGTATTGAAAATGAAATACTGATGCATTTAAGAAAGAGCAGTAACAGACGTCAGGAGGTTTCAATTGACGAACCCCTTAATACCGACAGCGACGGAAACGAGCTTGTGCTTTCTGATGTTTTAGGCTCCGATGTGGATTTGATTCAGAAAACACTGGATGACGAGGTTGACCGTCAGCTTCTTGATATTGCAATTGCAAAGCTTTCCGAAAGGGAAAGAAAAATAATAAAAATGCGTTTCGGGCTTAACGACAGCAAGGAAAAAACACAGAAAGAGGTTGCAGATATGCTTGGGATTTCCCAGTCTTACATATCAAGGCTTGAAAAAAGAATTATCAGCAGATTGAAAAAAGAAATGGATAAACTTGCATAAGAAAATAAGTTATGTTACAATGAAGCCGCAAAGGCGGTGAAAAATTGTCACATACTGAATTTATAAGAGGGAATTTTGTGATAAATATAACAGAATTGTCAGCATATTTATGTAAAGGTGATGGTGAGGTTACGGCAAATACTGTTGAATCTCACATACACAATTCTTTTGAAATTTATGTGAATCTTTCGGGAAATGTTTCCTTTATGGTGGAAAACAGACTTTATAAAATCAAAAGCGGGGATGTGATAATAACCCGCCCGAATGAGGCACATCACTGCATCTGTCACGACCGATGTGCCCATGACCATTTCTGTATGCATTTTTCATCTGAAATGCTTAATCAGGCATTAGGCGGTAACTTCCCTGACGGAAACTATGTCTGTCTGCCCGATGAACAAAAAGAAAAACTGGTTGAACTGTGTTATACTCTGGTGGGCAAAAGTAATAAGTTTAAAAAGGTTGTGGCTTTTTTCAATCTGCTCGATATGATTTACGGGCAGAAAACACAGGAATATGCATCCCTTCCTGCAGACGTGGATAAATGTGTGAATTACATAAATGAAAATCTTGAAAAACCCATTACTGTAAAAGAGCTTTCGGAAATTTCCTTTGTCACGGTGAATACTCTGGAGAGGCACTTTAAGGCGAGTATTGGCATTACACCTTATGAATACATTCAGAATTGCCGTTTTGCAAAAGCAATTTCAATTCTTGAAAGCGGAGGAACGGTTTCTCAGGCGGCAGAACAAAGCGGTTTTTCCGACTACTCGCATTTTATTGCACTATTTAAAAAGAAATACGGCAAAACGCCGCTTAAATATAAAAAAGATGGTATTAGCGGAGTGTTCTAAAGGACACTCCGCATCGATTTTTATAAAGTG
This sequence comes from uncultured Eubacteriales bacterium, assembly GCA_964566065.1. GTDB lineage: Bacteria > Bacillota > Clostridia > RGIG6154 > RGIG6154 > CAZMHL01. The sequence continues at coordinate 4,449 of CAZMHL010000063.1, read as the reverse complement.
TCCTTAAGGACACTTCTTTTTTGATACCATCTTTTTTGTTTAGTAATTATAGAACCAGATTGAAGCGCATCCTTTTTTGATTTTAACGTTGAATTTGTTGTCTTTGATTTCAAATTCAGCGTTGCCGTCTGCAAGCTCAAAAGAGTAGGCTGCATTTTCGTTGAATTTCGGACAGAAGGTAAATGTATCTTCCTTATTGTCTACGTTGTTTATTACCTGAATAAAGCCGGTTTTTGTTTCGGGATCATCAAACTGAAGGGCGCAAACCTCGTCGGTAAAGCCTTTACATTCAGTAAGAGGGTAGTAGTCACCTTTAAGCATAAGGTCTGCCGCTTTTCTCCATATCTTCATAAAAACCTTTACAAGCTTTATTTTATCATCAGGCGTTTTAAAACCAATAGTTGGCCAGATTGTCGGTGCAAGTGCATTATGAAGTGAAAAAGGATTCAACGGCATAGCCTTTTCAGGAAAATACTGATATTGATTGTTTTCATTACGCCAGTCGAGGGTGGAAGCTCTGAAATAAGGAATCCATTCAAACATATAACGGTGTTGCTTTTGCTTTATCGGATGAACGCCATAACCGATGTCTGTGTAATGGAACGCAACAGAACGTCTTAAGGCTTCCATTTCGTTTCTTCTGCCACCACCTGCGCAGGAGTCAATAAGAAGACCCGGATTCCTTTCAAGGAGATTGTCCCAGAGTTTAAGATATCCCTGAACACAGAGGTTTTCTGTTGAACCTTCGCGGTTCACCTCATCGTTAAGTGCCCAGAAGGTTGAAAAATCCTTGTGGTTGATGTCCTGGCGGTAAACGGTAACTCCCGCCTCTTTTATTATCGAGTCAAAGCGCTCTGTTATCCAGTCGAGACACTCTTTGATTCCAAGGTTAAGAGTAGCGTGTTCTCCTTCGTTCTTTTTGATGAGCCAGTCGGGATGCTCGTTCCACAGTTCGGTGTCCTGAGTAATTCTTTCCGGTTCAAACCATAAAAGAAAACCAATCCCTTTTTCTTTGAGTAATTTTCCAAGCTTTCCGAGACCTTCGGGCCAGTTGTCCCTGTTAACCTTCCAGGTGCCCGTCATATACCATTTTCTTGTGCATTCATACCAGCCTGCATCAATCCACCATAAATCGGGAAGCATATCAGCTTTTTCAAGCTTGTTAATGGCATCAAGCTGATGCTCCTGCGTGGTGCTCGACCATTCGGTACATTCGCTGTCCCTGAAGCCTATGCAGTAAACAGGTGAAAGAGGTTTTGGGATTATATGAGCAAAGTAAAATCTTCTCCATAGGTTGCGCCCTATGCTTTCGTCGCCCTCAAACGCCATAAGGGTGATTGAAGGGGTGCGCATTGTCTCACCGGGGAGAATGTAGGTTCTGAAATATTTCTGGCAGCATTTTAAGGCATATTTTCCCGGAAGGCTTTCATTGGTAGCCGTAAATGACCAGTCTCCCGGCCAGCCTATTGCAATGTTAAGACCGTGGTCCTTGGTCATAAGCCTCATAAAAGGTGATGCTCCGAAAGCTCCCATTCCGCCTTTTGATTCAACTATAATAGGGCCTAAAAGCTGATCGGTTTTCATTTCAAAGCCATCAATTGAACGGGTGTCACCAGAGCCGTGAGTCAGATAAGGTGAAAAGCCCTCAAAGGTTTTGTTGTAGCCGTATAGATTGTCGATAATGTCTGTTTTTTCACCGCCTTTGTTGGTGAGGCAGGTGACATATTCCACAACGGGAAAATCGGTATAAGTGGTCATTACAACCTTTATTTCAAGTCCGCTTTCATTTACTCCCGTGAAGGTGGTTCTTCTTACCGCTCCCTTTTCTTCAACTTCAACTTTTGTGTCGTAATTTTCGGGAATACCATAAAACTCTTTGCCGTCAAGATTGAATGATATGGGTAAATCCTGAGGTTTTTCTGCAATGTATAATTTTTTTAAAATTTCCATACTCATAGATTTTTCTCCTTTTCGCGTTTTTCAAGGGGCTTAATAACACATCTGTATTTCAGATAAAATTCTGCAGCCCACAAGGGCAGGGCAAGCAGGGCAAGAAACTGCTGAGCATAAATATGTATATTAAAAATCATATTGTTGTTGCTTTGTATAAAATTAAGTATCTGTCCTCCGATTATTGCCGAAACAAAGGTTATTATCCCTGTAAAGGTTCTTATGAATGCCATTGCCTGAGTCATATATTTCTGAGGGACAAGAACATAGTAAACATTAAATGAATTCTGGTAGTTTCCTGCCGCCGCACATGTGTAAAGAAAAGTGTAAATAATTACCAGATACCATGTGTCTGGCGTTGTAAAAACAATGGTTAAGTAAGAAATTCCCGTTAAAACACTTGCAAGCTGTAGCCCTCGTAAAAATCCGTGCTTTTTGGAATATGTTGCAAAGGGAATGGAAACGGTCATTCTTAAAAAATCTGCCGCTATGTTAATTGCCTGCACCAGAAACAGACTCATTGCAAGGTCTTTGATTTTGTAAACCCCGATAAATCCGGTACACATACCGCTTGCTATTGCTGCAGGTATGCCGACCAAAAAGTAATTAAGGAAAATTTTATCCGAAAAAATATCTTTCATAACCTGCCTTGTGGAAATTCTCATACTTTCCCTGGCAGAAATATCTTCATCTTTTATAAGAACAAGACTTATAAAGTTTAAAATGTTTATTATAAGCATTGAGGTTGCAATAAAAAGAAATCCACCTTTTATATTACCGATGCTTTCAAATTTGTCAATAGCTAATCCCATCACCGCAGAAAAAACAATGCCGCAAAGAAGTGAAATCATTTCTTTTTTTGCAGAGAAAACTGCACGGTCTTCAGGAGGAACATAGGCATTTGCCCATTTAAAATAAAGGGTTGAGATTACGCATTTACTCGCCTGGGCAATCATAACTGCCACCATAACAAAAAGCTTTTTTGCCGTATTCTGCAGAGGAACAAAGGGAACAAAATAAATGAGCATAAAAAGCAACATGCTTAGCCCGTCAATTGCAATAACCATTTTCTTTGTGGAAAGTTTGGACTGTACTAAAAGTATCGAAAGCAGCTGAAATATAAATGCTACCGAGGTAAATGAGGTGATTACTCCTACCATTGCATCACTCATACCGATATAGGTCAAGAGCTTTGCAAGAAAAGCATCAAGCACCAAAAGTCCGAGAAGATGTTCCAGTGTACATTGTGTTACGTAAGCTTTTCTGTAAAGCTTAAATTCTTTTGAATCATAATTAATGTTCATATATAAACTCCTGTAAGCTCAATTATGAATATTATATTCTAAAAAATATCATATTTCTATGCGAAAATCAACAAAAAATATGATATATTATGCATATAATGATGCTGTTTCTTGCAACAGAGTTAAAAATGTGATATATTTATCTTATAATTCATAAAATTAACAGGGAGTGAATATATGGAACTTTTAAGAACTTTTATACTTGGTCTTGTTGAGGGTATAACCGAATGGCTTCCAATAAGCAGTACCGGTCATATGATTCTCGTAAATGAATTTATGAGAAATGAAAACACCTTTACATCTTCTGATTTGTTTTTGTATGTAATTCAGCTTGGTGCAATTCTTGCGGTTGTAACTCTTTACTTTAAGAAGCTTAACCCCTTTGCACTTTCAAAGAGCATTGAAGAAAAAAAGGCAACCTGGCAGATGTGGTTCAAGGTAATAGTTGCCTGTCTTCCTGCGGCGGTTATCGGTCTTGCTTTGAATGATTTTATGGAGAACTTTGAAAACTGGCAGGTAGTTTCTTCAATGCTTATCCTTTACGGTATTTTGTTTATCATCGTCGAAAAATCAAATCACAAGCCGAAAATAAATTCTGTAAGCGAAATGAGTTACAAAACCGCTCTTTTAATCGGTGCATTTCAGGTGCTTTCAATAATTCCCGGAACCTCACGTTCAGGCTCAACAATTCTCGGTGCAATAATCCTTGGTTTAAGCAGGGAAGCGGCAGCAGAATTTTCATTCTTCCTTGCAATTCCCGTAATGGTGGGCGTAAGCTTCCTTAAAATACTTTCATACATAACGGACGTCGGAATGATTGCAACCTATGATTTAATGATTCTTCTGCTTGGAATGATAACTGCATACATCGTATCTCTTGCATCAATCAGATTTCTGGTTAACTACGTTAAGAAGCACAACTTTAAATTCTTCGGAATTTACAGAATTGTGCTTGGCGCACTTGTGATAGCGTTTTTTGTATAAATAATAAAAACGGAAGAAGGGGCTGTCTCAATAATCATTTTCTGTAAATAAATATTCAAACACGTAGGGGCAAATCACGATTTGCCCGCGGGACATTCGTGAATGTCCCCTACAGGATGAATAATTATTCATGGGTTTTGATTTATTGAGACAGCCCCTTTTCAGGGGATAGGAAAAAATGATTCGGAACGAACAAACCGGGCAAAAGCAA
>CAZMHL010000062.1:0-9672 GCA_964566065.1 uncultured Eubacteriales bacterium | reverse complement strand
CTTGGCACTGTTGACAGATATGAAGCCGAAGAGTTGAAAATACAAACCGCCCAGGGTGAATATACAATAATAGAAAATTCTGCTCTTTCCGGCGGAAAAGGGATTGAGCTTAACGCAGCAAAGCACGACTACTGGACGGAAAACGATTTCGTAAGATTTGCTGTTCCCATTAAACAAAGGGGTTTTTACAACATTAAGCTCGGTGTTAAAAAAGGACCCGACCAGGGAATTATGCAGCTTTGGTTTCCCGATTACAACCGCCGTGTAGGAAGCAAAATTGACCTTTACTCCCCTACAGAAGAACTTACCGAAGTTACTATTGAAAACATTGCCTGCAATGTGCAATATACAGGCAGACAGTTTGAAATAAGAATTGATGGAAAAAACTCCGCATCAAATGGAGCGAAAATCAATCTTGATTACATAATCCTGGAATTTTCAAAGGTTTATGAGGCAAACGGCGGAGAATTTCCTTACCTTAATTTAACGGAGCCGAAAGCATACGGCGATGAGCCTTATGTCTGGGATCAGGTAACCGAGGGCGGGACAGGCCGTTCTACACATATGGTTATGCACCCTACAGAGCCCAATCTTCTCTATATGGGAACCGACATGGGCGGTATGTACAGATGGGACAACGATACATACACCTGGACTGCCATTTCAGACTGCGAGCCTTTCTCGCTGCCCAGAGGTAACGGTTCTGACCTTATGGGCATTGACGGAATTGCCCTTGACCCGAGCAACCCCGACATTATTTACGCTGCGCTCGGCACAGACTCGGACAAAGGTTCAACATGTATCGGTGCGATTGTTAAATCCTACAACAGAGGCGAAAGCTGGGAAATTTTAAGAGAAACTTATTTTCATTCAAACGGTCCGCAGAGACACACCAACGAGCCTATTATCGTTGATCCGGGCAATTCAAACATTATATGGTGTGCAACCCAGGACCCCTCTCTTATAAGAAGTAAAGACGGCGGCTACACATGGGAGGAAATTTCACTTCCTGCGACACTTGAAAAGAACAAAATATTTCCGAGAGTTGTCGCCCTTGACGAATCCACCAAAACTGCAAACGGATGTCAGAGAGCTTATGTATCTGTATGGGACGTTGGTTTATTTGTTACCAACGACGGCGGTTCAACCTGGTCGCAGATTGAAAACTGTCCCTCAAAGCAGATAACCTCTATTGAATATTCAAACGGTACTATGGCAGTTGCAACACACAATGGACTTTTCACTTATAAAGACGGTGTGTGGAATGAAGTTTCACCGGTAACAGGAAAACCCTTTACAGAGGTTGCAATTTCTGCCAAAGACCCGAATTATATGATTACTTCCTGGTATTACGGACCTGTAGGTTCTTACGGAGTTTACGTTTATTACACAAAAGACGGCGGCAATAACTGGACTTTGATTAATGATGATATGATTCACAATCACTACGTGCCACGTCTTGAATTCGGCGGACTTCTTGCAAACGTTACCGACATTGCAATTGATCCTTACAACGAGGGCAGAGTGTTTATGTGCGGATGGTCAAACTTCTATATGACCGAAAATATTTTTGCAGACAACGTGGTTGTCACAAACTACACAAGAGGTGTTGAACACGGATGTATGACAAACCTTATTTCACCACCTGTAGGTGCAAGGCTTATTGTTTCCTCCTTTGACTACGGCGGAGGAAGATACACCGACGTAACACAGTATTGTGACGATATGCTTCCGCCAAAAGAAACAAACCCCTCAAGAATGTCATTCTGTGAAAATGACCCGAACTTTATTGTAAGAGCGGGAAAAGGACAGATTGTTTATTCTACCGACAACGGAATCAACTGGCGTTCCTTCCCCACATATCCCGAAGAAATAAGCAAGGTTGAAATGGGCGATGTGGTTGTATCATCTGATGTTCATCCCGACACAGGAGTTCCGGCAGTTATCATAATGGGCTATAATCAGCCACCGTATGTCACCTTTGACCTGGGTGAAACCTGGATTAAATCTGAAGGTGCGGCAAACTGGCACGAATCAAGTAAATGGCGCCGTGCGAAAAAACTTGCGGCAGACAACAAGTCACCTGAAACAATTTACTTCCTTGCACAAAACGGACTTTACAGAAGCGACGACTGGGGACTTAATTATTCTCTTGTTACCGAGTTTGACTGCAGCGAGGCAAACGGCAATCAGGTTCTTACTTCTTTTGGTATTAAAAAAGAAGTATTCGTTTCAGCAGCAGGAAAGCTTTACCGTTCTTCTACAATGGGCGAGCTTTTCAAGGAAATAGGAAACTTCACATACATAGAAAGCTTTTCTCTTGGTAAAGAAAAGGATGCATCATCCCCTGCCACTATTTATGTTTATGGCACGAAGGACGGCATTACAGGTGCATTCAGAAGCACCGACAACGGTGAAAACTGGGACGTTATTTACAACCATGCAACCGCAAAAAGAAAGCTCATGAAAACCTTCTGGATTTGCGGTGACAGACAAACTTTCGGTCTTGTTTATATAGGTTCATCGGGCAGAGGTATAAAATACGGTATGCCAAGAGATGCTGAAAACGTTTTCTATTCAAACAAGGATGATGAAATTAAGGTTATGATTAATACACAGCTTGAAATATTTGATGTTGAACCGCAGCTCATAAATGACAGAACAATGGTTCCTATGAGGAAAATATTTGAAGATGTTGGTGCTAAAGTAGAATGGGACGAAGAAACACAGACAGTTACTGCAACAAGAAAAGTTTCTGATAACTACGGAATTGACGAAACCACAGTTAAGCTTACAATAGGAAGCAATAAAATAACAATTAACGGTGTTGAAGCAACTATGGACGTTGCCCCCGTTGTTATCAACGACAGAACTCTGGTTCCCGTAAGATTTATTTCAGAGGCGCTTGGTGCAAAGGTTGACTGGATGGAAGATTTACAGGTAGTAAAAATAACTATTTGATGAGGGGGAAAAATGACAGAAAAGAAAATTCTTGCGGGCGGACACAGAGGAGACAGAACAAACTGCCCTTATAATACAATGGCTTCCTTTAAATCGGCAGTAAACAAGGGTGTTGATTTGGTTGAAACAGACATAAGAATGACAAAAGACAAAGAGCTTATTTTAATGCACGACAGAAGCTGTTTGAGAACAACCGGGATTGACAAAAATGTTGATGAAATGCTTTTATCTGAAATCAAAGAACTTGATGCCGGAGAATTGTTCTCCCCCGAATTCAAAGGAGAAAGAATTCCTACAGTAAAAGAATTTATTGAATATATCAAAGATAAGGACATTCTTATAAACTGGGAATTAAAGCTCTATCCCGAGGATTTCCCGGAAGAAGTTTGTTTTGAACTTGCCGATAAGCTTATTGAAACTATCGATAAAAATAATCTTACCGATCGTTCTATTATAACCTGTTTCAGCGTAAAGGTGCTTGAGCATATTTATCAAAAGCAAGGCAAAAGAATACCTCTTCAGGTAGAGGGTCTCGGAAACTGCAGGCGTTCTGTAGATGAATGCTCGGTTTCAGAATTTGAACTTGCAGACTGGTGCTTCTTATCCCCTTGTGAGGACACTTACACTCTTGAAAATCTGGAAAAGTGGAAATCGGACTTTGATTTGTGCAAAGAAAACAACATTAACATCTGTGTTTGTTTCCCAACAGGTATTGATATTGAATACTACAGAAGAGCAATAAATTACGGAGCAAAAATAATTTACACAGACAACATTGATGAAACAATGACTGTTTTAAAAGAGCTTGGAATAAGATAAAAAATTCCCGGAACCAAATTGGTTCCGGGAATTTTTTTTAATCTTCTATTGTTTCTTTTTGATTACGATTTCTTTTATTTCCACAGTTCTCTTTCGATATTCGGAGTTAACTGTGCGAGCATTCCTCCGTCTACAACAAGTTCTGCACCCGTTGTGTTTTTTGAGCTGTCACTTCCGAAATACCAGACCGCATTTGCCACATCTTCAAAATCCGCAATATCCTCAATGGGCGTGTAATTGGCAAGATAGTATTTACAGTTATTGGCATTGTTTTTCCATCTTTCGGTTTTTATCATTCCCGGAAGTACGCAGTTTGAGCGAATGCCGTATTTTCCCCAGTCAACGGCAAAGGATTTAGACATTGCAAGAATTGCGCTTTTAGAAGAGCAGTAAGCACATCTGTTTTCAGTTACACGAAGAGCGGAATTTGAAGTGATAAACACAATTGAGCCTTTATGCTTTTCTTTCATTTGTTTTGCCGCCTCACGGGCAAGCATAAAATTCCAGCCGATATTGGTGTTAAAAACATCCATAAATTCTGACATATCAACGCTAATACTTTCCTGACCTATTCCAAGGTTTGCGGCATTGAGCACCAAAGTATCAAGAAGGTAACCCATTGAACGGATATCCGCAAAAATTTCTTTAACATTATCCTCATTAAAAACTTTTGTTTCATAGCCTTTGGCAAAAATATTGTATTTTTCAGAAATTTCCTTTGCCGCTTTTTCGGCACTTTGGTCATACACACGGCTGCCTATAAAAACAGCATAGCCCTCTTTTGCAAAGCGCTCCGCTATTGCAAATCCGGTACCGCTTGCCGCTCCCGTTACAAAAACCGATTTTTTCATTTTACACCTCAAATGGTTCTGATGCCGCAATTGTAAGGCATCTGTATTCTTTTCCGTAGATTTCTTTTTCTTCATCTGTTGTGGGACGTACTGCACAGTAAATGTGATACAGTACCCCATTATGATAAATAACACAAGGCTTGTGGGCGTGAGTTTCATCAAGGGAACCTTTTTCCCCGCAAGATATAATCGGGTCTTTATATTTTTCCCATACTATGCCGTCATCACTTAAGGCAACACCATCCATTGCATTCTCCCCGTCAAAACCACAGTAGTACATTACATATCTGTTGTTTTTACTGTCAAAAAGCACGTGCTGACCGCAGGAATAACGACTGTCCCAGTCATTGGGCGTTACAGATAAAACAGGATTATTTTCATATCTTTCCCAGTTAATCATATCCTTTGAATATGCCATTCCAACCTGTTCAAACCAAGGCCACTCTTCCCTTGTTTTGCCGTTGTAATACATTTTATAGCCGTCATTTTCACACATTACCCAGGTGCTGTAGAGACCGCCACAGTCCCACTGTCCTTCTTCACCTCTTGTGAAAACAGGCTTGTCAAGACAATGCCATTCAAGAAGATTTTCGTCAGTTGTCCAGGCAAGACCGTTTGCAGCAGGACCTGCCTCATAACCCTCGTTTGGATATGCGTGATACATAAGCCAGTATTTTCCGTCAATCTTTTTAAGCTCTCTGTTGCCGTACAAATCCTTGTCCTCAAAAACACAGGAAATTGCCTTTCCGCCTTTTTCCCAGGTTGACTCTGATTCTCTGCCGAAAACAATGCCTAAGGTTTTCCAGTTAATTAAATCATCGCTTGTTGCAAGGGCGGTATGATAGCCTTTTCCGTCAAAACCGATATAAAACATATATATTTTTCCGTTGTGTCTGAAAATCTTTGCATTGTCTGTACCAAGGGAATCAAATTCCCCCTTTATTCCTGACGGTGCAATTATCGGCTTTGAGTATTTATATGGAGTAAGTAAATTTTCTATTTTGCTTATATCATTAAATTTCTTATTCATAAAATTCCCCTTCTCTTACCAGTCGGCAATGCTTCCGTCTTCATAATACTGTCTTGGGGTTGTCCATTTGCCGTCATAAATTTTATCTTTAAGCGCCTCTTCGTCAAGCTCAACGCCAAGTCCGGGTTTGTTTGGAACATCTATATATCCGTCTTTTATAACAAAGGGCTCTTTGATATAACCAACACCAAGGTCGGATTTATCGGGATTTCCCGGATGCTCCTGAACAAGGAAGTTAGGTATGCAGGCATCAAGCTGAATGCAAGAGGCAAGAGATATGGGACCCAAAGGATTATGAGGTGCAACACTGCCATAATACATTTCAATCATTGCCGCAAGCTTTCTTCCCTCGTATATTCCTCCTACGTGGCAGATATCAGGCTGAATAATACTTACTGCCTACTTTTCAATAAGCTCCCGGTACTGCCATTTGCCGAACAGTCTTTCTCCCGCCGCAATGGGAACTGTTGTTTTTCTTGATATATTTACCATACAGTCAACATTTTCAGGAAGGCAGGGCTCTTCCACAAACATCAGATTATATGGCTTTAATTTTTCTATAAGTATATTTGCCATTGCAGGCGAAACTCTTCCGTGAAAATCAATTGCAAGGTCAACCTTGTTACCTATTCTTTCCCTTACCTTTGCAAAGCGTTCTATGTGCATCATTGTATTTTCGGGATTTTCAATTGCTTTAATTGGCGGTATAATAGAATATTTAAGAGCGGTATATCCGTCCTTTAGTCTTTCGTCTGCAATTGAAAGCATTTCATCAATCGGAAATTCTCCCGCCACTCCCGCTCTTTTTATGTGAGTGTACATTCTTATTCTATCACGGCATTTTCCGCCGAGCATTTCATATACGGGGCAGTTATAATATTTACCCTTGATGTCCCACATAGCCTGCTCAATTCCGCTTATGGCTGAAAGCATAAGAGGGCCGCCTCTGTAAAATCCGCCTCTGTACAGAGCCTGAACGTGGTGTTCAATCTGCATCGGGTCTTTCCCGATTAAATATTCCTCAAACTCTTTTATTACCGCTTCAACAGAATTGCAATGTCCTTCAAGCACCGGTTCTCCAAGACCCACTATATCTTTATCCGTATACATTTTCAAGAACATCCAGCGAGGTTTTACTTTAATTACTTCAAGCTTTGTTATTTTCATAGCTTTATCTCCTTATAAAATTCGGGTACTACTTTATTTTCATAATCAAATTTGTTCATATCAAGGCTGTCAAACAGTCCGCAATGAAGAGGTATTGCTTTTGCACCTATTTTATTGCAAAACTGTTTTCCGTCTTCAAAATTCATATTATTGCCAACTCCGTTTACGGGAAGAAAAACATAGTCTATGTTTTCGGGCAAATCTTTAAAAATCTCCTTGTTGTAAAGAGTATCGCCGGTTATGTAATATTTCTTATTCTCTGCCTCTATAATTACACCTATGGCATAATCATCGGAATGTTCTGCTTTTACCGCTGCAAAAACTATTTCATTTTGAGTCCATTTTGTATGTCTGTTAAACATAACATAATTGTTATTTCCGCCAAACTTTCTTACATCTGTCCACGCATTTTCCGAAGCAAGCACACAAACGTTACTGTCTTTTTTAAGGTAATGCACCAAGGTTTCAGGGTCGGTATGGTCAAGGTGATTATGAGTAAGAACAATTATGTCGGGCTTTATTTCAAGAAAGGTTTTATCAACCGCAACTCTTCTTTTATTTTCAGGCTGTATTTTTTCAACGCTGTCCGACAAATAAGGGTCGATAATTATTTTTGTATTTTCGGTTTCAAATAAAAGTCCTGCCTGACCCAGCCAGGTTATTTTCATTAAAATACCTCCTTTAAACAGATTCTTGACTTATAGTTTTTTGATGAATTGGGTTTTATGTAATCAACTTTCGAAAAGCTTCCAGCAAAGGGGGAATTCATACAGTTTACCATACAGTTCTGCGGTTCCAAGCAAATATACTCATCGATATTGCCGTTGTAAATGAGCCGCCATCCGAACTTTTCATCATTTTCATAAACAAGCTTTACTTTTTTATTTACGTCAAAAAGCTCAATTGCACCGTTTCCCTTTGCCCTGTAATGTCTGCTTATCCTTTTCTCAAATGGCATAAACTGTCCGCCATTGAGTTTTTCGGTTACACCGTCGGGCTTAAGAACAACTCCCGTAGGTAAAAATTTATTATTGCGTTCTATTTCGTCACACACCTCTGCAAATATGCGGACATTCTCCGCTTTTGAGTCTTTAATGAAAGGCACGTTAAACGTAGTATGAAAGCCCAAAAATACAGGCGCATTTTCATTGGAAAGATTAGTTATTTCTGTTTCCTAAACAAGTCCAGATTCAGTTAATCTGTAAGTTACAGACAGAATAAACCTACGAGGAAAATCAAGATAAGGTGCTTTAAAAATACATTTTACAAAATCCCCGCCAAGCTCTTCAGCTTCAAAGGGCATATTGTGCAATTCCCCATGCAGATGGCAATTGGTTTCGAGTTCATTTACGGGAAACTTATATTTTCTCCCCTCAAATTCAAACTCCCCTCCCGAAATTCTGTTTACGGGAAAAAGTATGGGCATACCATAAATATAAGGATTATCAAGCTCCTTTGAATAGTCCGGCTCTCTTAAAATATCTGCACTAAATTTGCTGTTTTTAAGGCTGATACAGTTTGCACCTCTTGAAAGGTTGATTTTTGCTGTCCAGTTTTCTGATTTTATGGTAATTATATTATTCATACTTAAATTATAATATAAATTTTTGATATTTTAATACAAAAAATTAGCATTTTACGGAAAATTAAGGAATAAAAATTGATATTTCAAAAATTATGTGCTACAATTTTTACAAGGAGGCGGAAAAATGAACATTATTGATCTTGAAACACCCCTTAATACGGAAAAATATTTTTCTCCCGAAACGGAAAGTTGCGAACCCTTTTTAATTACAGAATACGGAAAAACCTTTCGCGGTACTCCCTGCTATCAGCTTCGCATGGAATCACCTATCGCCTGCGTGCAATATGTTATATCAGGCTCGGGAGTAATAATCTGCAATGACAGCATATACACCGTAACAGAAGGTGACACTTTTCTTCTCCCCGAGGGCAGCAACCAGATTTATTATTCAAATCCCGACAATCATTTTGAAAGAATATGGCTGAATTTTAAAGGAGAGCTTTCAAAAGCTCTTATTAAAATATACAAGCTTGAAAATACTGTAGTTTTTAAAAACACAAACACCATTGATATGCTCACAGAAATTCAGGAAAAGTGCAAAGAGCTATCAGACCCTGAAGAATATAAAAACGAAACCTCAAGACTGTTTTTAAAGCTTGTTCAGTTTTTATCGGGGCACAAAAGCCAAACTCCCGGCATAACAAATCCCATTGAGCAGATACGCCTTTACATTGACCGTCATATTACCAAAAACATAAAGCTTCCTGACATTGCATACAACTTTTCTTTATCCGTTGAGCACATAATACGTATTTTTAAACAGACTTACGGCATAACTCCGCATCAGTACATTGTTCAGTCAAAAATAAGAATTGCGATGATAATGTTAAAAACCACCGACAGCACCATAGACCAAATTTCGGAAAAGCTTGGTTTTTCCGACCCGCACCATTTTTCGGCACAGTTTTTAAAAAGTACAGGTCTTAGACCATCTGCTTACCGAAATGAATACAAATAATCCTTTGTCCTTACTGTAATATAATTTCACACAAAATCCCCGAAACGAGTTTCGTTTCGGGGATTATTATTGCATTAGCTTATGTCTATTATTCAGCCGATGTTACCGGTATTGTACTTGTAACTACATTTGTTTTCGAGATCGTATTAATAGCCCAACCGTCAACAGATGCAGTTCCGGTAGTAGTCCAGAACTTGAAGTAAAGATATTCTTCGTTCTCACTTTAAATATTGGAAATGCGATAACCTACAACTATTTTATACGAACCTTTAAAGCAAGAACGGGTTACACGCCCCTTGCC
>CAZMHL010000061.1:0-9746 GCA_964566065.1 uncultured Eubacteriales bacterium | reverse complement strand
CCCTACAGGATGAATAATTATTCATGGGTTTTGATTTATTGAGACAGCCCCTTTAAAAAAGGCTTTTACCGTTGAGAAATTCCGCTGCAGCGGGCTCCCCTGTGTAAGGGGAGCTGTCGCCGTAAGGTGACTGAGGGGTTGTTTGAGCGTGTATATCGCAATCCCTCCGGCACGGCAAGCCGTGCCCACCTCCCTTTGCACAAGGGAGGCTGAAACAGTAGCCACATTTGTGGCGGTAGGGCAAGCTTGCAAGTGTCGAATGTTTCGGTGGACTTTCAGTCCCGCCGGTAATAGCGACTTATAGTCGCAGAGCAAACTACCGGCTAAGCCGGTAGTTATGATTGCCCAAGATTTTTGAAAAAGATTTTCTATTTACAATACTGTTAAAATGTGATAAAATTGACAATATACAATGCTTGACGGGATAAAATGAAAACAAACTCCGCTATATGCGGAGTTTGTACCGGAATCATTCATCATTCATTATTCATTATTTTACGAGCAAAGCGAGGGCGAACAATGGTCGGAACTGACAAATGCGACAAATTAATACTCTGGTGTTCCATCGCATCAGCTCTTTACGGGCTGTTGCTTGTTTCCAGTGCCGTAAAAAGTATGGGCGGTGTTTCAAACATAATTGTCCAGACCGTTGCAATTATTCTTGGCATCATCTTAATGCTTGTTTTAAGCAACATTGACTACAATGCCTTTTTGTATCTGCATACGCCCATTATGGTAATATCTCTTGCAATGCTTGTAATTGTTCTTTTAATCGGTATCGGCGGTGCGGAAACAGGCACAACCGGCTGGATAAGAGTCGGACCTTTATCAATTCAGCCGTCGGAATTTGCAAAAGTAGGCTTCATTTTAACCTTTGCACACCACCTTTCGGAAAAGCAAAGAGATATTCATAAATTTTCAACCCTTGTAGGGCTTCTTATTCACGCAGGCTTATTTATAGGACTTGTGCTTTTGCAGCCTGACTACGGAACTGCAATGGTGTTTATTTTTATAACAGTTGTAATGATGTTTTATGCAGGAGTAAGAGTCAGATATTTTGTGGCAGGCGGTCTTGCCTTTCTTGCATCACTGCCGGTTTTCTGGAACTTTATTTTAGACGAATTCCAGAAGCAAAGAATACTTGTGTTCTTAAATCCCGAATCAAGTCCGATGGGCGCAGGCTACAATGTAATTCAGTCAAAAATAGCCGTTGGCTCGGGAATGCTGTTCGGCAAAGGCATTTTCAAAGGCACACAGGTACAGCTCGGCTACATCCCCGGCAAACATACGGACTTTATTTTTGCCGTTGCGGGAGAAGAGCTTGGATTCTTTGGTTGCCTTGTAATTTTGGCTTTACTTGGAACAATTATTTACAGATTAATATCAGGAGCTGAAAAAGTAAGAATTGACGGCGGTTCATTTGTTTTAATGGGCATTGCTTCAATGCTTCTTTTCCAGTCTTTTGAAAACATCGGAATGTGCATCGGCATAATGCCCTGCACAGGGATTCCTCTGCCCTTCTTCAGTTACGGCGGCTCGTCAATCTTAACAAACTTTATTTCAATGGGAATAGCATTGAGTATAATCAGGAGAAGGAATTATATTTAATAATGAATAATTTATGTGCAAAAGCTTAGCTTTTGTTTGATTGAATAAATAGAGGAAATGTAATGGAACTCCCAAAAAGAAAACCAACAAGGTTAAAGGATTATGATTATTCAAGAGCAGGTGTATATTTTATAACAATTTGCACCAAAGGCAGAGAACAGGTATTATCCGAAATCGTAGGGGACGATGCCCACATCGTCCCGCAGAACAAATTAACCGAAATCGGGAGGATTTGCGATAAATATATCAATAACATAAATGTTAAATATGAAAATGTGAAAATTGTAAAATATGTCATAATGCCCGATCACATACATATGATTGTAATTTTACACGGGACGATGTGGGCATCGTCCCCTACAATAAATATTGAAAACATTGTACGTTCATTTAAAATAATGGTTACAAAAGAAATCGGAAAATCAATATGGCAACGGTCATATCACGACCACATCATCCGCAACGAAGATGATTACAAAGAAAAACGGCAATACATTGAAAACAATCCACTGAAACGGTTCAATGAATTACAATAAAAAATTCCGAAGGATTTTGAACAATAACAATTAATTTTTAACTGACACAGGAGGTTTAAAATGTTTATCGTAATGCAACAGGTAATACTGCTCATAATGTTTGCGGCTGTAGGGTACATATTGTGTAAAACAGGAAAGGTTAACGGAGAACACACAAAGCTTCTTTCGGTGCTGCAGGTGTTTTTCTTTCTGCCTTGTAACGTTCTTAACACCTTTTCGGCAAATTTTACAGTCGCTTATTTTAAAGAAAAATATTCAATCATACTGGTTTCGGCGGTTGCTGTTGTGATAATGACCGGAGTGGCATATATTCTTTCCAATCTGCTTACGGACAAGAAATATCTTAAGGGGGTATATCATTACAGCCTTACGGTTTCAAACTACGGCTTTTTCGGTTATCCTCTTATAAGCGGACTTTTTGATGATGTTATGCTCCAGAATGCAATGTTTTTCACTATCCCTATGTCTTTGTATGCATACACAATCGGTTATGCGATGCTTACAAAAACAAAGTTTTCATTTAAGAGACTTTTAAACCCCACATTAATTGCAACGCTTGTCGGTGCAATAATCGGACTTACGGGAATAAAGCTTCCCGTTGTTGTGGACAGCCTTATAGATAAGTCAGCAGCTTGTATGGGACCGATAGGAATGTTGCTTGCGGGAATGGTTGTATCTGAATTTAAATTTACAGAGCTTCTCAAGGGTAAGAAAAATTACATTATTGCGGCTTTAAGACTTTTAATACTTCCCGCTGCAATTGCTTCAACAGTTAAATTCCTCGGTTTCCCGAATTCAACGGTTATTACATCCTTTATGATGTTTGCAATGCCCTGCGGACTTAATACAATAGTATTTCCAAGACTCGTGGGCGAGGATTGCCGTACAGGTGCATCGCTGACTTTAATAACAAGTTTACTTGCGATTTTAACAGTTCCTCTTGGACTTGCACTGTTTATGTAAAGGCTTGCAAGGCGCAGCCTTGCATCGATATAAATCTCCTGCGGGATTTTCGATATGTTCCAAGGAACCCGATATGTGTCTTGCGACACTCGATATGCCCTGACGGGCGTGATTTATATCATATCGAATCCGAACGAAGAGAGGATATATCGAATGGCGGATGAAATCCGGCATATATCGAATTTTGCGTAAGCAAAATATATCGACAAAAAAAGGTTGTAAAGGCGCAGCCTTGCATCGATATAAATCTCCTGCGGGATTTTCGATATGTTCCAAGGAACCCGATATGTGTCTTGCGACACTCGATATGCCCTGACGGGCGTGATTTATATCATATCGAATCCGAACGAAGAGAGGATATATCGAATGGCGGATGAAATCCGGCATATATCGAATTTTGCGTAAGCAAAATATATCGACAAAAAAAGGTTGTAAAGGCGCAGCCTTGCATCGATATAAATCTCCTGCGGGATTTTCGATATGTTCCAAGGAACCCGATATGTGTCTTGCGACACTCGATATGCCCTGACGGGCGTGATTTATATCATATCGAATCCGAACGAAGAGAGGATATATCGAATGGCGGATGAAATCCGGCATATATCGAATTTTGCGTAAGCAAAATATATCGACAAAAAAAGGTTGTAAAGGCGCAGCCTTGCATCGATATAAATTCATAAAAAAGGAAGAACAAAATGAAAGAACGTATAGAAGAGTTAATAGAAAACTATAAAGAAGCTGTAGTTAAGCACTACCATTATTTACACGCTCATCCCGAGCTTTCAGGGCAGGAAAAGGAATCGGCGGCATACATTGCGGCAGAGCTTCGCAAAATGGGACTTGAACCAACGGAAAATGTCGGTGGTTACGGTGTTGTTGCACTTATTAAGGGTAACGGCGAGGGAAAATGCATCGGTCTTCGTGCAGATTTTGATGCACTTCCCATTCAGGAAGAAACAGACCTTCCGTTTGCATCGGCCGTTCCGGGAGTTATGCACGCCTGCGGTCACGATGTTCATGCATCAATGCTTCTCGGCTGTGCTTATGTTTTAAATGAGCTTAAAGATTCTTTTAAAGGCTGTGTAAAGCTTGTTTTTCAGCCTGCGGAAGAAAATTCTATCGACTGCGGCGCTAAAAAAATGATTGCCGACGGTGTTCTTGAAAACCCGAAGGTTGATGCTATGATAGCCCAGCACGTGGGCGCGTTATACGACACAGGAATAATTGCTACAAAAGAAGGATATCTTCATGCAGCTTCCGACAGATTTTTCATAACTCTTGACGGAACGGGCAGTCATGCGGCAAGACCTCATCTTGGTACCGATACGGTTGTAATCGGTTCACAGATTGTTTCTGCTTTACAGAGCCTTGTTTCAAGAAACACAGACCCTATGGAAAATTCAGTTGTAACAATCGGTAAATTCAATGCAGGAGAACGCTACAACGTTATTGCCAATCACGCCGAAATGGAAGGCACCTGCAGAAACTACAACGAGGAAGTAAGAAGCAAAAACGAAAAAAGAATGGGCGAAATTGTAAAAGGTATTGCAGAAGGAATGGGAGCAGAATATACCTTCCGTTATGTGAGAGGATATTCTCCTGACGTAAACAACAAGGAAATGTTTGAGCTTTTAAAAGAAACTGTTTTTGAGCTTTACGGCGAAGAAAAAGCAAAAATCCCCTGCGTACCATCAATGGGCGGAGAAGATTTTTCATTCTTTTCGGCACAGGTGCCAAGTGTTTATTTCAGTACAGGTGTTCACAAGCCGGGAACTCCTTATTATTCCACCCATAACGAGCATTTCGTTGCGGACGAAGCTGCTTTCCCCGTTGGCATAAATGTAATGGTAACAACGGCTCTTAAATATCTTGAAAGAAATTAAAGGAGAACGTTATGAAAAATATATTTTTAATTGGCGACTCCATAAGATACGGTGCTCACACGGTTTCATCAACCAACGAATTAAGCCCCGGATACGGAATTTATGTTAAAGAAATGCTTGAGGGAAAAGCAAATGTTTATGCTCCCGATGAAAACTGCCGTTTTGCGCAGTATACTTTAAGATTTTTAAGAAAATGGGCAAAAAGGGTTCCTGCGGAGGAAATTGATGTTGTTCACTGGAATAACGGCTTGTGGGACGTGCTTCGTGAATTTGACGATGAGCCTCTTACACCTGTTGAATTTTACGGCGATTTGCTTAAAAGAGTTTACAAGCGCATAAGAATTTTATTTCCAAATGCTAAAATAATTTTTGCTCTGTCAACCTCTGTAAAAGAAGAATGGTACAAGCCCGGCTTTTGCAGATATAACAGGGAAATTGAAGCATACAACAAAAAGGCGATGGAGGTAATGGAGGAATTGGGTGTTGAAGTTAACGACCTTTATACTCTTTCCGCTTCCTTTGAAGATTCAATGCGTGCCGATCCTACCCACTTCAACGAAAAAGGCTCAAAGGCATTGGCGGAGCAGGTTGTGAAAGTAATGCGCAGCATTACATCAATATAAATCTCCTGCGGGATTTCCGATATGTTCCAGGGAACCCGATATGTGTCTTGCAACACTCTCATACGAGCTTTGCGGGTATCATGGTTCTCCAAAATATAGAAATCTTTGATTTCGTTATATTTCGTGAGGTTCATATATGCCCTGACGGGCGTGATTTATATCATATCTAATCCGAACGAAGTGAGGATATATCGAATGGCGGATGAAATCCGGCATATATCGAATTTTGCGTAAGCAAAATATATCGACTTCTTTTTATTTTTACGAGCGTAGCGAGGAAAACGATGGATTCAGTAAGGATTGACAAAATTCTTGCCAAAAGCGGTTTTGGCAGCAGAGCGGAAGTTAAAAAGCTTCTTAAATACGGCAGAGTAAAGTGCGACGGTGTAACTGTTCGGGCATCGGGAGAAAAATGCGATCCCGGAAAAGTTACCGTTGACGGCGCACCCGTTTCCTTTTCGGAGTTTATCTATATAATGATGAACAAGCCGCAGGGGGTAATTTCTGCCACAGAGGACAACAAAAAATCAACGGTTATAGATTTGCTTGACAAGAAATATGCAAATTTTCAGCCCTTCCCCGTGGGCAGACTTGATATTGACACCGAGGGGCTTTTACTTATAACCAACGACGGCGAGCTGGCTCACAATGCCCTTTCGCCGAAAAAACACGTAGACAAAACCTACTTTGCACAGCTTTTGTCACAGCTTAGTGAGGAAGACAGACAAAAGATTGAGCAGGGTGTTGATATAGGCGGTTATGTAACCATGCCGTCAGAAATCAAATTCACCGATGGCGGTGTTTTAATAACCGTAAGAGAGGGAAAATTCCATCAGGTCAAAAAAATGTTTGAGGCTGTGGGAAATAAAGTTACCTATCTTAAAAGGGTTAAATTCGGAAAGCTTGTTCTCCCCGAAAATCTTAAACCGGGGGAATATATAGAAATTGTTAGGGAGGAAATTTTATGAAGAAAGTAAGTTTATTACTTGCGGTGATTATGATTTTTACCGCAATGTCCGTTTATGCGGAGGTTTATAATTATCCGGGTGCGATTTCGCCCGACGACCCTGCATATATGGAGCCGTATTTTATCTCTTCAAATGTGCAGAGATACTCACCCTGGTTCAAGCTTTACAGCTTCCAGACAAAGGCGGAGCAGGAATCGGGCAAATATGCAGGTGAAGGCGGACAGATTATTATGTCCCTTGAAATGTCTCCTGTAAACGAGAATAATATGATGCTTGGTTCCGATATGTCCCAGGCGTACAGAAGCACAAACGGCGGCATATTCTGGGAATGTCTTGATTCAATTTACACCTGGGCGGTTGGCGACATCAAATGGCATCCGAGCAACGAAAATATGGTTTACATAATCCAGACTTCAAGAGACGATCTTAACAAATCAAAAAGTTCTGCCCTTGACGGACTTTATGTAAGTTACGATGCGGGAAAAAGCTTTGAACAGATTCTTGACAAAACCGTTTTAATGACAACGGGCGGTGAAAACTTCATCCATTTTGACGAAAAGGAACACCTTTATGTTCTTACGTCAGAGGGCATTTACAAGTCGAAAAGCAAGGGCTTGCTCTGGGAATGTCTTACCGAGCTTCCCGAAGCAGATAAATATGTATGGGGAATGGATATTTCTCACGACGGAAAGTATATTGCTGCGGCATACGACGGCGGAATTTATTATTCAAAAGACTTTGGTGTAACCTGGACACTTCTCCCGGCTCCCGAAGGACTTACCGCGGCAACATGCGTTCTCTTCAACCCCGAGGACTATTCTCAGATGTTTGCAATATACAGCGGTACATACACAGACAAGGTTTATTCCGGCGGACTTTTTGTGACAACCGACGAGGGCAAAAACTGGGAAAAGATTACCTATGACCACAACAAAAACGGAACAAATAAGCCGAGATTTATAGAATTCGGTGCAAAAAAAGCGGACGGCACAAGAATAATGTATATGGTTTTCGACCTTATGCACTGTCCTATAAGAATAAGTGATGACTACGGCAAAACCTGGCGCTCGGTTAACAGTATAAACAACCAAAATATGTTTACACAGACATGGGGCTACTATGCCGAAGGTCTTGCAGTTTCGGAAAACGACCCGTTGAAGGCATACTTCTCCTTTGGCGATATTGTTTATCAGACGCTTGACGGCGGAAAGACCTGGAATCCTTTCTGCAGCGGTTACTCTGTAAACAACACCAACAATTTCGTTTGGGGCCCCGACGGCAGAATGTGGTTTGCTTTTGTTGACAAGGGCATCGGCGTATCCGACGAGGTTTACGGAAACGGAGTTTACCCCACCGCAAGAATGCTTTATTCCGATGCGGGCATTGCTCACGGAACCTCGGGCAATATTTTAATAAATCCCCAAAACCCCAATGATATGCTTTCAAATCTCGGCAACTGGTCAACGGGTGATTATGTAAGGTCGCTTGACGGCGGTAAAACCTGGACATATCTTACAGACAGTCAGGGCAACCGGATTAACGGCGCAATCGGTCAGGGTGCATACTATCCCGAAAAGAATATAATCTATACAGGTTCATACACAAGCTATGACAACGGCGAAACCTGGCAGAAAAATGAAAGAAATTTCATTGTTTCTCCTGTGGATAAAAATGTTATATACTCAACAGGTGAACGTGAGGTATTCCGTTCCGACGACGGCGGAAAAACCTTTGTCAAAATCGGTGAGCCTATATCCTCAATCAAGGGCTGTATGGCGGATGTTCATGACGCAAAAACATTCTGGGTCGGCTGCTACGACGGAACAATCGTAAAATTTGAAGATACAAAAAGAACAACATTCAATGAAGGCAACGGACTTTCAAAGTGGGGCGATGTAATGTACACCATTACAACCATAGGTCAGGATCCCAAAAACAAAGACCACCTTGTTGCAGGCGGAAAATGCACATATCAGGGACTCAAATCTCCGGGACTTTACGAAACCTGGGACGGCGGAAAAACCTGGGAAATCGTTCCCGGTATGCCGGGAACAAAGATTTTCACTTCTTTGGTATTCTCCCCTGTTTCCGACGAAATTTTCATCGGAACCTGCAGTAACGGAACTTTTATTTATGAATATGAAAATTACAAAAAGTATAAAGCAGGAACTCTTGATTTAAACTCCTTTGAACCGCTCTTTGAGATTGAAGAAAAATACACCGACGGTAAAATAAGAGTTAAAATCAACGGAAATTCAGTTGCCTTTGACGTTGACCCGTTCACGGTTAACGACAGAACAATGGTACCAATGAGAAAAATCTTTGAGGTGCTTGGTGCAGAGGTTACCTGGGAGGATGCAACACAAACCGTAGGTGCAACTTTGGGTGACACGAAAATCAGTCTTTCAATCGGAAGCGACAAGGCGTATGTAAACGGCGCAGAAAAAACTCTTGACGCTCCCGCAATGCTTAAGGATTCAAGAACGCTCGTTCCTTTGAGGTTCGTTTCGGAAAGCCTCGGCTGCAAGGTTGAGTGGGATGGAGAAAATAATTTGGTCAAGATAACCAAATGATTGTTAATATGTGTAGGGCGTGGCGACCACGACACGCCGTGTTATTCCAACACGGAACGCCGGGTCATCGTTCCCTACACATTATTATTTATTCTTTACTGCGAACTGTGAGCAGTGCTTTACCTGTTTAGCAACGTACTTTGCGGTGTTTTGGTGTTTGTACAAATTGCACAAAAAAATGTGTAAAAGTTTTGTGGTCAAAACCCTTTTCACAGCGTGAAATATGTGATATAATTCCTTTGTGAAATGAAAAAGAATATGCATTATAATAAAAAATTGAAAGGAATGGATAACAAATGGCAGGAGTTACATTAAAAAACGTGTATAAAATTTATGACGGCAATGTTACAGCCGTTAGTGACTTCAATATTGAAATTGCAGATAAAGAATTTATTATTCTCGTAGGACCTTCAGGCTGCGGTAAATCTACAACACTTCGTATGATCGCAGGTCTTGAAGAAATTTCAAAAGGTGAGCTTTACATTGACAACAAGCTTATGAACAATGTAGAGCCGAAAGACAGAGACATCGCAATGGTTTTCCAGAACTACGCTCTCTATCCTCATATGACAGTTTACAACAATATGGCTTT
>CAZMHL010000060.1:0-9796 GCA_964566065.1 uncultured Eubacteriales bacterium | reverse complement strand
ACTCTCACTTTTTCAGAGAGCGGCAAAAAGAGAAAGGTTACCTGTAAACCCATAGCCTTTAATCTTTGCGACAAAATCGGGAAATTCAGGAAATTTCAGCTTCAGGTTGAATGTGACAAGCCTTATTTCACGGACGAAGAGGAAACAAAAATTTATCTGCACAGAAGAACCAATCTGGTTACCGGAGATTTATTTCTTCCCTGTGTGTTTACCGAAAGAATTTATGACAAGAGTGCGGTGAACGGCGGTGTTGAAAATGTGTATCCCGTAATTGCGGCAGAGGCAACGCTTTTGTCGGGCATAGAGGGAGAAACGTATATAAAGATTGTAAATGAAACAACAGGAGCGTCTTTGTTGATAAACTGCGATATCGGTGAGGGTGAAAAAATCGAAATTGACCTGGAAAACAGAAAAATCAGGGGAAGTATTCAGGGAAATCTCCTTAATTGTCTTGCGGAGGGATACCTTTCTGATTTTTATCTTGTTCCGGGAGAAAATGTTATAACCTTTGAAAATCATACATCAAGGCTCGGCGATGCGGTTGTTTGCTATTATAACAAATACAGGGAGTGTGTATTTTAATGGATGTGAGATTTTACGATTCTGATTTTAAGCTTCTCCACATTGAGCCGCTCTTTGAAAGCGTAAGCTGGAATATTTTGTATAACGGTATCGGAACCTTTGAAATGCACATGGCACCCGACTCACCGCTTTTGGAAATTGCCCTTGAAAACAGATATCTTATTGCGGTTCAGGGGGACAGACAGGCGGTTGTAACCACAAAGCATTTTGAGGATGAAAAACCGGTGCTTTACGGCAGAACACTTAATTTTTTACTTGATAAGAGAGTTTGCTTTCCCTTTGACGGAGCGGGTGAAGATGCCGTTACAAAGGTGTGTGAGCTGATAGAAGAAATACCGGGAGTTGTTTTTGAAAGCGATGCGGATTCGGCGGGAGAATGTAATTACTGTACCGATAAGCCCGCAAGTCTTCTGCAAACGCTGTGCGGAATTCTTGAAGAAAAAGGACTGGGACACAGTTACGGCTACGATTTTGAAAGGAAACAATGGGTGTTCAGGATTATCAGAGGGAGAGAAAATAACCTGTTGCTTTCGGAATCCTTGTTGAATATGTACGCCTTTGAAAAAACCGAGTCAATCCTTGATTTTGCCAACTGCGGTTATTATTATCAGAAATCCTCCTATCTCGGGAACTGGGATGCTGTTGCAAATTCTCCCTGTCTGACAGAGGATGAGTCAAATGTAGGAAAAATATATCAGGTATCAAACGGAGGAACACGTTTCGGAATAACCTGGAATGCCGGGGATTTTATAATATGCTGCAGTGCAGACGGTAAGTTCACAAAATCCGCAACACTCTCCGAGGGGTTCTATGTGTTCGTGGGTGAAGATAAAAGCGGAGCGGAACACCTTGAATGTTTTCTTGATGATGACAACCTTGAAGATGCAAGGAAAAGCCTCGGAAAACAAAAAGCGTACACCTCTGTGGTTGCAAAGGTTAAAAATGTCGAATTCGGCAGGGATTACCTTTTGGGTGATGTGGTAAGACTCAGCAAAAAAAACGGAGATAAGGTTATAACCGAGAAAAAGAGAATAACGGAAATAAATATCTGGCAGGAAAATGCCAACGAGGGTGAAATGCCCGTTTTTTCTGAATACAAGGAGGAAGAATGAGTTATACATACAGTTTTTTTGACAATCAGCTTATCGGCGTTGATGAGCTTAACAAAATAACAAGCCGTTTTGTAACAAGCGGCGTGGCGAGACAGCCGTCGTCGGTTGCCGACCTGAACGGATTTGTAACGGACATTGCAACAAAAGGTGTTGTAGGCGACACAAGTTCGGAGTTAAAGGTCACTCTTGAAGACGGCAAAATAAAAATCAATACGGGAACGGCGTTTTTTGACAACGGAACGGTTATTGAGGTAACAGAACCTGAACTTATTGACTGTAAGGCGGGCGTCGATTTGAATATCTATCTTAAATCCGATATAAACAACAACAGTATTTACCCTGTTTGCTCTGAGAGTTATCCCGAAAGCGAGGAAAACATTGTGCATCTTGCACAGGTTTCGGCAGACGGGACGGTTACCGACAGAAGAGAGTATGCAAGAGGCAAATGCGCCTATTATTATTCAAGTCACGGCAAGGCGGTTCAGCTTTCGGTGAGCTTTACTCCCGATGAGGTTAAAAATCAGATTACCAAGGAATATGACATAGGTTCAAGTGACTTTAAATTTATGAATGTTTACGGATATAACGGCTCATCAAGCTGGTCTGCGGTAAACTATAATTATTATTTCGGTGATGACGGACTTCCCGAAAGAAGCTGCGGTATGATCTGGGGAGATGTTACCAAGGACTACTATGGCTCGGGTGCCGGTATGTGGGCATACACAAACGGTATGAAATCAGGTTCTTACTATTATATATACAGAATTGCAGTGGATGTAAAAATTGCTGACGGCAAACTGTTGCTCACTCCTTCCGGAGACCTTCAGGGATATAATGCGGATTTTTCCGTTGTTCTTGTTTAAGGAGGATGTATGCAGATAATTTATAATACAAGTATAAGAACAAAGCCGATAAAATATATCGTAATTCACGATACGGGTAACAAATCAGAGGGGGCGGATGCACTTGCCCATTTTAATTATTTCAATACAGGTAACCGAAATGCCTCGGCAGACTTTTTTGTTGACGGTAAGCAGTCCCTTAAAGTGAATGACTACACAAAATATTACACCTGGCATTGCGGCGACGGCAACGGCAAAAACGGAATTACAAACCAAAACTCCGTGGGGGTGGAAATTTGCATCAACGCTGACGGTGACTATGAAAAAGCAAAACAAAATGCATTGGATACCGTAAGAAAGCTTATGAAAGAGCTTGACATTCCGCCCGATTGCGTTGTCCGTCACTATGATGCAAGCGGAAAGAACTGTCCGCAGAGCTTTTCCGAAAGCGGCTGGGCAGAATTTAAAAAGGCTCTTGCGGGCGAGCTTACGGATATAGATGAAATCGTGGGCGAACTTGCAGCAAGAGGCATTGTCACCGACAGCACGGGAATGATTGAAGAAATGAAACAAAACCCCGACGGCAGACTTTACTGGCTTGCAAGGAAATTGCTTAATGAGTTAAGACAGGAAGAACTAAAATGATGAACAGAATATTTATTTACATTAAAGTTGTATCAGGCGCTGCGGCGGCGGGAGCTGCATATATTTTCGGCGGCATTGACAAAATGTTTGTTGCGCTTTTGCTTCTTATGGTGTTTGACTATGTGACGGGAATAATGTGTGCAATAGTAAAAAAATCCCTGTCAAGCAAGACGGGCTTTAAAGGGATTTTCAGAAAAATGTGTATACTTATTATAATTGCTTTGAGCAAACTCGGAGCGGAGGCGGTAAACATTCCCGCTCTGCGCTCTGCGGCAATAGGCTTTTACATAGCAAACGAGGCAATATCAATCCTTGAAAACGCAGGGGACCTGGGAGTTCCCTATCCGGATTGGCTTAAAGCTGCACTGGTACAGCTTAAGGAAAAACCGCAATCATAGATTGCGGTTTTGTTATTTTTATGATAAAATGAGATTGCGAAAAAAATAGTGAAGAACGAATAGTGAAGAATGAATAACCGATGTGCAAAAACGTTCCGCTTCGCTGCATTGTTTTTGTTTTTGTTTAATAAAGGAAATTCCGCAAGCGGAATTTCTGCCTGAATTATTCATCATTCATTATTAATTATTAATTAATCAAACGGAGAATCTATGACTAACAATTCATTAAAGTGGAATTTTGAGAACGGAGAAATAACCGAAACCGAGAAAAACACCTGTTGTTTCACCGGGCACAGGGTTATCCCGGCCAAAGATTATCAGAATATTTATTATAAAACCAAAGAAGAGATTTTAATGCTTATTGAAAAAGGCGTAAATAAATTTATTTGCGGCGGAGCGATAGGCTATGATTTGATGTGCGGTGAAATTGTATTATATATAAGGAAAGAAAAGCCACACATAAAACTTGAAATTGCTGTTCCTTATAAAAATCAGGCGCAGGGTTTTTCGGAGGTAAACAAAAAAAGATACGAAAGGCTTTTGAAGGAGGCCGACAAGGTGACGGTGCTTTCCGGGGAATATTACAGAGGCTGTCTTCACGCAAGAAACAGATATATGGCAGATAACTCTTCCTATATAATAGCATATTGCACCAAAACCTCCGGCGGGTCATATTATACTCTGGAGTATGCGAGGAAGAAGGGAATAGAAGTGTTAAATAATTTGCTCTAGGCGGTAAAATGAAAATTGACAAATATGTAATAATGCCGGATCACATACATATGTTAATAACATTATGCGCAGGGCGTGGCGGTCTCGTCTGTCGACTCGGTCGGTGATAAACGGTTGCCGCCTCAGGCAACCATCACCCCGACACGCCGTGTGAATTTAATGCGGAACGCCGGGTCGTCGTTCCCTGCACATGGTATACCGCAGATTGCAGGGGTGTTAAAACGTTTGATAAACAAAGAAGCCGGGAAGAACATTTTCCAAACCTCATTTAATATTTAATACGAGCAAATCACGTTGTTTTGTGACGCCTTCGTTACAAAAAAGGAGTTTTTTTACATTTATGTTACAAATCAATTTATATTATTGACAATTGACTTGACCGAATGTATAATTTGCACTGTAGAAAGGTATATCCGTTTAATCGGAGTACATATCTAACGAATATTATTTTTATAATAATAAATTTTTTAAAGGAGGAAGATTTTATGAAAAATCTTACAAGAGTTCTTGCATTGGTTCTTGTTTTCTCAATGATGGTATCTTCAGTAGCTTTCGCTGCTAAGTTTACTGACGTTGAAGATGGCTCAACTTATGCAGAAGCAACAGATGTCCTCTCTGCTCTCGGTATCGTTAACGGTGATCCGGAAGGTACCTTCAGACCAAATGATGACATCACAAGAGCTGAAGTTGTAGCTATTGCTAACAGACTTCAGGGACTTTCAGAAGCAGCTAAAGCTGCCGGCGGAGTTACAGCTTACACAGACGTAGCAGCTGATGCTTGGTACGCTGGTGACGTTAACCTCGCTACACAGATGGGTATCGTATCAGGTGATGGTGACGGTACATTCAGACCACAGGACAACGTAAAATACGAAGAAGCTGTTAAAATCATGGTTACAGCACTCGGTTATGATGCAAAATATGCTGACAAACAGGGTGGATGGCCTACAGGTTACCTCGTAATCGCTAACAACGCCGGTGTTACATCAGGTGTAAGCGCTACAACAGGTACTTATGCTTCAAGAGGCATCGTAGCTAAACTTGCTTACAATGCTCTTACAGCTCCAATGATGGCTTTCAAACAGTATTCAGACTCAGGTGAAGCAATCTACGCTCCACAGAAAGCTAAAACTCTCCTCGGAGAAAAACTCGGTTTCGTTAAAATCGACGGTGTTGTAGCTGCTACATCAGTTACATCTGTAACAGGTGTTGCTGTTCCTGAAGACGGCGAAGTTAAAGTTGAATATGCTCTTGACACAGCTGCTGACGGCACAAACGGCACATACTACAAATACCTTGTTGGTAAAACAGAACTTCTCGACCTTAACGGTGTTGAAAGACTTGAAGTTGGTGCTACAAACGTAGCTTCAGCTCTCGGTTACACAACATCAGTATATGTTGGTGAAAATGAAGACGGCGACAACGAAGTACTTGCTTTCGTTCTTAACGCTAAGAAAAACGAAGTAGTTGAACTCGATCCTGAATTCATCATGGCTACAAACGCTCAGAAATATCCTTCATTGTTCAACAGCACAGCTCCTTATCTCTCAGTTTATGATGAAGATAACGACACAACAAACAAAGAATATACACTCGAAACAGATGCTTCTATCATTGTTAACAACAAATACTACAGTGATATTACATTTGTAAGAACTCCTGCAGTTGTTGACGATCAGGGTACCATTAAAACACCTGCTACATATTACACAGAAAATATGTACAGCATCCAGGGTGCAGTAGCAGACCTCGGTCTTGTTTATGCTCCAAACAATGGTACAGTTAAACTTCTCGATGCTGACAACAACGGCAAATACGATTACATTTTCGTAACATCTTACGAAGCAGTTATCGTTGACGAAGTTTATGCTCAGGGTAAGAAAATTTCTACTAAGTTCTCAGGTACAATCGACCTTACAGGCGCAGTAGAAGGTAAAGAAGATTATTCTTACAGCCTTACAAAAGACGGCGTTGAAATCGCTATCACAGATCTTAAAGAATATGATATTCTTTCAATCGCTGCAACAGACAACCTCAGACATATGGACATTCTTGTTTCTGACAAGAAAGTAACAGGTTCTGTTCAGAGCGTATACAACACACCTAATGATGTTGATGATCACATCTACACAATCGGTGATGAAGAATATTCAATTGCTAACTTCACAGGCAGAGCTGGTCAGGTTGGTAGCTCTGTAACAGGTCTTACACCTGGTGATGAAGGTACAGCTCTTGTTGATGCTTTCGGTAACATCGTTTACTTCGAAAAGACATCAGCAGTTTCAGGAAACTTCGGTTTCATTATGGCAGCTGGTAATTACGAATCAATGGGAAAAACAAATTACGAAGTTCAGATCCTCAACAAAGACGGATCAATCTCAACATTTGACCTTGCTGAAAAAGTTGACGTAGCATTCGGTGCTGCTACAGCTACAGAAAAAACAAAAGCACAGGCTTATGCTGATATCGCTAATGATGGTTCATGGGTAGATACTGACAATGATGGTCAGGTTGATACATTTGTTCCTGGAACAATGCTTTACGAAAATGCTGCAGCTACAACAAAAGCTTGGGCATTCAATTCAAAAGCAACTGTTCTTGATGGTCAGGGTCAGGTTGTAACTGCTTCTACAAAGTACTATGATGAAAATGGTACAGTTATTTACGATGCAGATAACAACGATCTCTTGATTCTCACAGAAATCTATGCTAACAGAATTGTTTCTTACAGAGTTAACTCTTCAGGAAAAATCACAGAAATCGCATTCAACGCTGCTAACCAGGCCGGCGATCCTGATGATGGATTGTTCCTCTATGATGTATTGAACGAAGGTGCTGCAAACGACGCTTCTGAATACAATGCTCTTAACAAAGTATTCGGTAACAATGTTGGTGTAGCTAATGAAACAATCGTGTTCTCACTTCCTATCAATGCAAGCTCAACAGAAGATGATTTCTCAATTTCTTCAATCTCTGCTTTCACAGATGAAAAGAAATATGACGTTGCTTTCATGCAGGTAGATCCTGACACAGGCGATGCTGGTATCATCATTCTTACAAACGACGGTCAGATTGCTGGTTCTAACGACGCTCTTGCTATCGCAACAAAAGTTATGACAGCAAAAGACAGTGACGGTTACGATGTAGTTCAGATCACATTCCTCCAGAATGGTGAAGAAAAGACACTCTACACAACAAACGACCTTTACACAAATGCCAGAGGTATGGCTAAAGGCGACGTATTTGAATACGGTGTAGACGCTGCCGGTAACATCGAAGCTATCACATTCGCTGGCGTAAACAACGATGTATTAGCTCCTACATATGCTGAAATCACAGGTATCACAAATACAGATGCTGTTTCTTACACAACTGCATTTGGTTACGCTGGTGGTTATGTAACAGGCAAAGATGCTTCAAGAAGAATCCAGATTAAGGATGAAGCTACACTTGCTGCTGACATCCAGAACAACACAAATTCTGCTGCAAGCAGACATTCAATTGCAGACGATGCTAACGTTTATGTAATCGACCTTACAAAGACAAACATCACACCTGTAGTTGCTGCTTACGGTGACATCCAGACAACATATGCTGATCCTAACGGTCAGATTTCTGATTCTGACAGAGATACATATGTAGTTCTTAAGTATGTTAAAGGTGTTGTAACTGACGTTGTAGTATACAAAGGATTCGCTAACGCAGTTAGCCCAGTACTTTAATACTTAACGGATTAAGTTAAAATCAAGAGCCGGGGTTTTCCCCGGTTCTTTTTTTGTGCCTTTTTCTATTGTATTTTTGTCAGTTTGGTGATACAATAAAATAAAGGAGGGGATATTAATGCTTAACATAAGCGAAATAGCAAAGGCTTCCGAAACCATTGCGCAGGAGTTTAACCTTAAAAGAATTGTACTTTTTGGTTCTTATGCCGAAGGCAGAAATTCCGAGCAAAGTGATGTGGATTTGCTTGTTGAGTTTAAAGACGGTTATGCATCTCTTTTGACACTTTCGACTCTTAAATTAAGATTTGAGGAAATCTTAAATAAAGAAGTTGACATAATAAGACTTCCTATCCCCGACGGGGCATTAATTAATCCTCAGAAGGTGGTTGAAATTTATGCAGCATAGAGATAGAGTTGTACTGGATAAAATTTTCTCAGAAGCGGACATTGCTCTTGGCATGCTTAAAGAAATTTCTTTTGAAGAATTTAATGCCAATGAAATGCTGAAAAGAGCAATTTGTATGACCGTAATAAACATCGGCGAACTTGTAAAAAGTCTTACGGATGAAATAAGACAAAAGGAAACTTCGGTGCCCTGGAGAGCAATAGCCGGTTTCAGGGATATAGCTGCTCATAAATACCAGACTTTGCATATGGAGGATGTTTACCGCACGGTAACATTGGAGTTTCCTGAACTAAAAGAAAAAATCAGCAAAATGCTTTTGTAAAGTTGAACCGGGTTTTCCCCGGTTCTTTTTTGTACGAAATTTTGCGAAAGATTTCCAAAGCTTTGTATTTACAAGAGTTGCAAAGTATGATAAAGTCAAAAAGATTAATATAAACGGATGAAAAACATTTCCGTCAGGTGGAATAATGGAGCAACAAAGCGGTAAATAAATTTGTCAGACGTGTGTAGGGGCGGGGCTCTGCTCCGCCCGCTTGGAGAAATTGCAGAAATCGAAATGTACGAATTGACAAGACAATTTAATATTGAAATTAACAAATATGTTATTATACCCGATCATAGCCGGAACAAATTACCAATTACATATGCATTGACAATGCACATAATTTGTGGTACACTGTATATACTAAAGTAAGGAGGTAATTGATTATGGCAACTGTAAATATGAGTATTCGTATGGATACAGAGTTGAAAAAACAGGCAGATGCTATGCTTTCTGATATGGGATTAAATATGACAACTGCTATGAATATGTTTTTAAGACAAGTAGTTCGTCAGGGGAAAATTCCTTTTGAAATAGCAACTGACATTCCAAACAGCGAAACTGTAGCTGCAATAAAAGAAATGGATGATATGTTAAACGGCAAGATATCTGCGAAACGGTATTCAAGCACAAAAGAGCTTTTTGAGGATTTAGAATCATGAAGTATCAAATAGAGATGTCAACCCGATTTAAAAAAGATTATAAGCTTGCTAAAAAGCGTGGTTATAATATGAACTTATTAAGAGAAGTCATTGATATTTTGGCGAACGGAGAACAACTTCCGGAAAAATATCTTGATCATCCTCTTTCGGGAGATTACAAAGGTTCAAGAGAATGTCATATTGAACCTGACTGGCTTTTAATTTACAGAATTGAGAATGATTTGCTTGTTTTGGGCTTGACACGTACAGGAACACACAGTGATTTATTTTAACAAATGAAAGATGCAGATGAGTTTCTGCATCTTTTTTTGTATAACGAAAAGGGGCTGTCTCAATAATCATTTTCTGTAAATAAATATTCAAACACGTAGGG
>CAZMHL010000059.1:0-9926 GCA_964566065.1 uncultured Eubacteriales bacterium | reverse complement strand
CCTTTGCCCAGGAAAGGTCGTATTTTCCGTTTACAATGTCGTTGTCAATTCTGCTTATGTAGGTTTTTGCACCGCTTAATTGTTTCATTCTTTCTGTGCAGCCAAAGTGGTCAATATGTCCATGTGAATGAAAAATTGCACATATATCCTCATAGTTAAGCTCAAGTTCTTTCATACTGTCAAGTATCTGTTCAAGCATATCGGGATAACCTGTATCTATCATTACAAGTCCGTCATTTGTTTTTACAATGTGCACCGAAACCCTTGTGCTTCCCACAAAATAAATATCAGGGCAGATTTCAAAAGGTTTGATATCCGATTTCATAAATTTCTCCTTTTAAAGCTGATGTTTTTCTTATTTTAAGCCTTGTAAGAATCCTTGTCAATAGTTATTTCTTTAGCTCCCGACAAATCCACATTTCCAAGATAATCAACACTGTCCATTCCAAGATAGTCACAAATAGCTTTCATTTCCGCAACGGTACTGATGTTAACATCAATTCCTTCTTTCAACACTTTTTCAAGGCTGTACACTTCTTTCTCCCCGTGAGTATAAATCGGGATTTCCTCATTTGCTCTTTTGGCATCACGAAGCTCCTGAAGAAATACGGATAAATTCGCCTTAATTACTTCCTCATCACCGAAAATTTTCGGATCAATTACGATGAAGGAATGACAGGTACCCGCTCCCTGACCTTTCTTTCTTATGTGATGATTTGAAGTTGCGCCGCCTGATGTAATTGCAGACAGGATTTCACATATCATACTGAAGCCGTAACCCTTATGACTTCCTGTGTCCTCCTGATATCCGCCAACGGGAAGGATTCCTCCGCCAAGCTTTCCGCTTATACATTTAAGCACGTGTTCCGCATTTGTTGAAGGTTTGCCCGTATCATCAATCGCCCAGGAGTCAACAAGGGGTTTATCGTCCTTATTATAAACTTCAAGCTTACCTCTGGGGACAACCGTCGTTGCTGCATCAAACCAGAAAGGATACGGCTTTGCAGGCATTGCAAAAGCAATTGGATTTGAGCCTAAAAGCGCTTCTCTTGAATTTGTATGAACTGCTATTGACTCAGTATTTGTTGTTGAAATTCCGATTAGACCTTCATCACAAGCCATTTTAGTATAATATCCCGCAATACCGTAATGATTTGAATTTCTCACACTTACAATGGCAATCCCGCATTCTTTGGCTTTTTTGATTGCTAGTTTATTTGCAAAAACACTTACCACCTGTCCCATACCGCTATGTCCGTCAATAACCGCAGACACCGGGGTTTCAAAAACAATTTCAGGCTGTGCCTTTACATCAACAGAGCCGTTTTCTATTGCCTTATGATATCTCACAAGGCGCTGGGTTCCGTGAGATTTTACACCGTACAAATCCGCAAGGATAAGCACATCTGTGATATCTTTTGCCTGTTCTTTGGTAAATCCGAATTTTTCAAAAGCATCCCTGCAAAACTTTTCAAGAGCTTTACAACTGTAGTTTATATACTTCATTTTTCTTTTTCCTCCATTTTTAATTGACTACAGTTTACTACTTTTCAAAAATATCACAAGGGAAAATAATTCAATAAAATTGTCATATCGTTCAGCAATTTCAGTATTCAAAAGAATTTTTACTGTAATTTGATTGAAAATCATTCAAAATAATGATATACTGAAGATGTGAGGTGATTTTTTGAATAAGCCAATTTACGATTATGGTTATGGAAGTAACTGGAAAGATGCTTATGTAATAAAAAAAGAGGGTTATTATACTTCGGTGGCGAAATTCCACGAACACAATTTTTATGAAATCAATCTGATTCTTTCGGGGAATGTGAGAATTCTTCTTTCTGACCGCACGGAGGAAGGCTGCGGATGCCGTATGGTTCTTACCAGACCTGACACACCGCATTTTATATCCTGTAAGCCTGACACCTTATACAGCAGAATTTACCTTCTTTTTTCCGATGATTTTATTGCAGATTACATTCCCGAATGGAAAAAGCTTTCCTTATCCTTTGGCAAATGCGGACAGATTTTAACATTAAACGAAGAACAAAAAAACGTTTGTCTTGAAATTATAGAAAAAATAAATAACGAAACAGATAGTATGAGAAAACGTCTTCTCATCCTCTACCTGCTTTCCTATATAAGTGATTTTTCAGAAGCATCACATTTTGAAAAAGCACCGTCTTACTTAATTGATGTTCTGTCTTATATTGAGCAAAACTACACAAAGAGGATAACTGCATCAGATCTTGCGGAGAATTTCTATGTAGGAAGAACAACTCTTATGACTTCCTTTAAAAAATATACGGGCAGTACGCTGAATCAGTACATTGTACATTTCCGTCTGAAAAAAGCGCTTACCTTAATCAAGAACGGCAAAACTCAGCAGGAAGCCGCCGAGCTTTGCGGTTTTAATGACGGCAGTACGCTTATAAAAAGCTTTAAAAAGAATTTCGGTACCACGCCGAAAAAATATCTTGAAAAAGAACCGCTTATATGAGGTGTGCTGTTAAGGACAGTAATTTTAAAAGGCAGAAACGATTGCTTTCGTTTCTGCCTTTTATCGTATGGTAAAGCGTTTACGAGACCCCGCATTGTAGGGAACGACCTGCGTGTCGTTCCGCATATAAGGTCTTAGGATTATCCTAAATATTTGGAAGATGCGATACATCTTCCCTGCTTGTTACAGCACTGGACATTATTACATAGAAATTCTTTTTACTCCTGTTCTTTTCTCTATCATTTGAATATATTCTTCATTCATATCGCAAACAATACTTTTCATTCCATGCTTTTTTGCACATGATGCTGTTGTTCCAGAGCCTGCCATGGGATCAAAAATTAAATCACCGGTTTTGTTTGCCATAAGTAAAAGTTTATCAAATACAGCTTCTGGTTTTTGTGATGGATGTCCAGTTTTTTCTTTTTTTCCAACAAACCCAATAATCAAAGGAGCTTCTATAACACTTGGTGGTCCAGGCACAAAACGCATTTTTCCAGATGTAAACTTTTCGTTTTGTTCATCATTTAAAAAATGTTCAGGATACAATTTATGACCTTTTTTCATAAATTGTAAACATGCATTTTGACTTGAACGCCAGCCTCTAATAACGGATGGACAATTTTTATAATACCAAGTGAGCCATGTAGCCATATAAAAATCCTTTGGAGCATATCTAACATAAGGCCCTATTATTTCAGGAAATCCCCACAAATACATTAAATCACTAACTTGTGCCGTCTCATTCAATAGTTTTTCTATGAAATCATCATATTCTTTTGTTGGTAATTCTCCGCCGAATCCTTTGTTATACCACGGATCAAGCATTGTACAATTCACATATATATTTGCATCTTTTAATACAGAAATAGATTCAAATACATCCATTGGCGGAAGAATGGCAATACCATATTTTTGTAGAGCGTATTCGATTTTTTCTGATGTAGTCATACCAACTCTCCTTTATCTCGTAATAATAAATCCTTTATCTATCAACCACTGAATATCGTCAAATGCGACTTCTAAATTATCCCATAATTCGTTTAACAACGGAAATACTTTCAACGCCGTTTTAACAACCTCATTTTGAGGCAATCCCCACGATGTTTCAAACCCAGCCACAAGCAAGCATCCATTTTCAATATCAATCGAAATAGGCTTACCGTAATTGGCAATTATATCTAATATACAATATCTCCTAACTACGGCAACTCTTTTCGGGTTGAGTCTATATATGTTATCGTGTGAAATTATATTGCCTGAGCTAATACTATACATAATTGCTCTTTCAATTTCTTCAAGGTTGTAGCCTTCATGTTGTAATAATGTAACTATTTCACTTTCATTCCCTGCAGTTCTAATAATTGCATGTTCAATTTCAAGAGGCGTTATGAATTGTATATTTTGTAATGCTCTACGTAATTTTATTGGTGCGGTTCTTATTTGTATAAAATCCTTTGTTGTAGGTTTTGCAAGCATTTTTCGCAAGTCTCCGTTTAAAGAAGAAAAATAACCTGCTCCATCAAGATACTCCAAAAAAACTGCATTAGGATATTTTTTTAATGTAACTTCTCTAGTGCTATCAGTTTGATCTACTACTTTATGAGAAACACTTCCCGAATCTCCTGCATAAAATTGACTTTGAATAAAAATTTTTGCACCTGATTTTTTGGTTTGAAAAGGTATAATAAAATCATATTTTCTCTTTTTCAATTGCTTATCTATGATTAAATCCCCTATAATTTCGCCGACCTCAACATCTTGAGTATTAAAATCTGTTCCAGCTTCCATTCCCCATTCTGTCATATAATTACGTAGTATTGTTTCCGGAATGTGTCCTTGAGTTGCAGTTATAGAACCTCTTGATTGAAAAACTACTATGGAACTAATAAGAGAATCAGCATTGCCTAGTTTTTTCTGAGATACATATGCGTTTCCTAAACTCCAAAGTTGTTTCGCATAAGTTTCATCAGAAATTATTAAATGAAAATAGCTTTCAGTGATAATCTTTTGATATTCACTCCGTTCTTTTAATTGGACTATTACTTTTGCAACATCTGTCATTAAAAAAGTTCGAGGAATTTCTTTATCTTTCCATCTATTACTTACTTTCTGAGGATATGTACTTATTCCTATTTGATTTTTTAACATAAGAGGAAACTGACATTTCAAATTATTATCCGTTTTACCTGTTGCTAATAAAAGAACATTACAAACACTATTGATAACCTCTTTTGATTCTTCGTCATTATCTAAAGTGTTTATATATTTTAAAGTATTTTCGGATAATACAGAAGATGAACATTTGGAAATATCACAAAAATCCTCAGTGATTTGTGATACATAATCAAAACCTCTCGTTAATTCTTCAAGATTAAGCTTAAATTGCAAAGTATCTCTTATTTCACCTAAAGATGGTGTAACCCACATATCAAATTCTGACATTTTTTCTGTTATTGAAGCCTTATAATCGTTTATCTTCATTTTTTGTCTCCTTTGTAAATTCTAAAACATCATCGACAGTACAATCAAGAACCATACATATTTTTTCTATAGTATCTAAAGATACATAATGATTACGTTTTAGTTTGGTAATAATATTAGCACTTAAACCTGCCTTTTGAATAAGTTGAGTAGTACTAATTTCTTTTTCTATTAACATATGAAATAACTTTTTATAATTTATTGCCATATTATCATTCCTCTTTAATCAATACAACATTTTTTATGATATGATTATATCACAAAAAAATGATTTTTTCAATGTTTAAATGAATTATATTACATAACAATAGCAGAGAACCATTCTCTGCTATTGTTATTGTCCTTAAGAGTACACGCCATATAAGCGGTCTTTTTTGTGTTATTTTTCTTTTTTCAAAATCAAAACATCATTTGCTTTAACAAGTACATCTTCATCAAAAGCACCATTTTTGATATGCCCTTTTGCATCCTCGTTTGTATAATTAAATACAAAGGCAACATAGTCCTTTTCGTTTTCGCAGAATCTTGCTTTTAAAGGCTGTGTTATTTCAAAGTCTTTAAACTCATTAAAAAGCAGTTCTGCAAATTTCTTTACGGATTCGTCTTTGGTCTTTTCATATCCGTACCAAAGGTGAGTATTTATCGAAACAACTTTGCCCATACCTACAGATTTTTCATAAACCGCATCTGTGCCATCAATAAATTTTGCAAGGCTTTCTGTATCTTTATTCTCTGTAATGTCTTTTCCGTAATATCCCTTAACCTTTACTCCCTTATATGTAAATTCAAGTTCTTCATAGTCTGTGTCAATAAATTCAAAGCCCATACATTCATTGAATTCTCCACCGGGAAGCTCTTTATTTAACATTGATTCATAATCAACTATTCCGATTTTACCGTCGCAGATTAAAGCTCCGCCGTTATTTACAAAGCTCTTTAATTTATCGGCTGTTTCTTTATCAATTATAATATGATTTGTGAGAATTACCGCTTTATAATTTTCTATTTCGTTAATCTTAATCAAGTCGGCGTGAATATTATTGTCAAACAAAGCGCAGTATGCTCCCTGAATTGAGGAAAGATAAATTTCCTGTTCAACATTGTATGCCTTGGTGTACATTCTCTGAAAATCTTCACACTTGTCGTCATACAAAATTGCAACCTTTGAAGTTATTGGCTTTACAACGCCTATATCGGAAATAATGTCCGAAAGCTCTCTTGCAACTTCAAGTCTTGGTGTGCTCCTGTTTTTGTAGTCAACAAGACCGCGTCCCAAAGTTTGCAGTCCCTTTGTGAAAGGTCGCCACATCCAGTAAATAAGCGCTTTTGCACCGGAGGAAATTGACTCCAGGCTCCATTGCTTAAGCTCGTACGGTCTTACGGCGGTCATAGGGTTAAAAAGAGCCTGAGTGTGGGTCTGCATTTCGGAAATCAGGTAACCCTCTCTTTTTGAAGCCGCGTAAAGTCCGTCAAAAATGCACCATCTTTTATCGGGCAGATAGCATCCGTCAACGCCCTTGGGATAAAAGGACATACCTATTTCATCAACAACCTCTTTCAATGAAAAATCATCCTGAGGTCTGTCATAGTCGCCTTTACAAATCATTGACGCGATATTATCTGCAATTAAATAATGTTTATTATCAACCTTTCTTACTGCCTCGCACCAGTTTTTAAGAAATCTCGGAATTGCCGCTTTACGAAATGCCGCATAATCTGCCTCAGGCATTATTGAAAGCCATTTCCAGCATTGATAGTCAACCTGAGAAAAGTCGCTGTAGGTTCTCTCCCACACCTTATTTAATTTTTCAATGCTGCCATACTTTTCTTTAAGCCATTTTCTGAATTCTTCCATTGTATATTCATCAAAAGAACGGAAAAAGGTTTCGTTGAAAATGTCATAAGCAATTAATGCAGGATAATCTTTATATGCCTCTGCGGTTTTTGCAAAATGGTCGCAGATAAGCTTATTTACTTCAGGATGAAAATAGTTCAAAAAGCCAAAGCTGGGTTGTCCCCATATAATATTTCCGTCCTCGTCTGTTGCATAATATTCCTCTTTCATCAAAAAGTCGGGAATATACTCAAGGGTTGAAAGCTGACCTGCAAGCTCCATTATTATTTTAATTTCGTGCTTTTGGGCAAGTTTTAACAGTTCTCTGCCGGTGTTAAAAGGATAGCCTTCCTTTTTCTCTTCCCACCAGAAAGAGGACGGCCAGATAACTGCTGTATCAAGTCCCGCATCTTTCATCTGAACAAAATTGTTCTCAATATCAGCCAAAGTATCTTCTCTTGTGATTTTAAAAACGCTTCCGTGTAAAAATTCCATTTATTTCACCTCGGTTTAACAATATCACATTCACCGCTTTTATATACTACATCAATCCCATACACCAGATTACAACAAGTGCCGTAAATGTTACCAGTGTATCAATGGTTATACCGTAGAACATAGGAGAAAGACCTGCTTTCTTAAAGTCAGTAATACTGGTTCCAAGACCAATAGCTGCAAGTGCTGTTACCATCAGAAATTTACTTGCGCTTTTCATAATGCCTGATATTTCCATAGGAATGAGCCCAACACTGTTGGCAATCGCCAGTGCCAGAAAGCCGCCAATGAACCAAGGAATAACCTTCAGCATATTTACCTTTTTGCCGCCGTTTTCTGTCCGCAGCTCTTTTTGTTTTATGCGGGTACCAACACATGCAAAAACCAACACCGTCGGGATTATTGCGATGGTACGAGTGAGTTTAACCATTGTTGCAAAGTCGCCTGCAATCTCAGAAAAAGCATATCCGGATGCAACCACACTGGCAGTATCATTAACAGAAGTTCCTGCCCAGATACCGTAGGCCATATCAGACATTCCCAGAATCCTGCCCATAATCGGATATACCGCAACCATAATCATATCAAAAAGAAATGTGGAAGATAAAGCAAAAGCTATGTCTTTGTCATCAGCATCAATAACAGGCGCAATGGCTGCCACAGCAGAACCGCCGCATATTCCTGTTCCTGCCGAAATCAGATTGCTTAATTTCCAGTTAAGACCAAACAGCTTGCGG
Organism: uncultured Eubacteriales bacterium; assembly: GCA_964566065.1. Lineage (GTDB taxonomy): Bacteria > Bacillota > Clostridia > RGIG6154 > RGIG6154 > CAZMHL01. The sequence continues at coordinate 1,873 of CAZMHL010000059.1, read as the reverse complement.
ATGAAATAACCTCCGCCAAAACACATGGCAAAAGTAAAAATCATCACAAAGAAGGTCATTTTGCCGACAGACATAATCGTGCTGACAGAGAGGGATGCGCCAAGTAATATTATAGCTGCTTTTAAAATTCTTTTGGATGTAAATTTAAGTGCCGGCTTTATCCAGTCCGGATGGAAAAAACTATTGATTATTGTTCCCAAAAACAGTGCAATGACGGAAGAGCCAAGAAGTTCGCCGGGAATTAACTTCTCAAGTGCAACAGCCAGGATTGCTACAACTATGCAAATTGCAACACCTGAAACAAACAGACCTTGTTTTTTTATTTTATTTTCCATATATACAACCTCCATTAAAAGTTTGTTTTTCAACATTACTATACTGAAATACGGTCATTACCCGTAAAATTGATTATACAATATCCGGCGGGTAAAAGTCAACAAGTCGAAACAGTGTATTGATTTATAAAACATCTTATGTTAAAATGGCAGAAAAGGAGGCGTTTTTGTGAAGAACACAGAATTTAAAATAAGAGATCCTTTTATTTTACCTTTTGATGGTAAATACTATTTATACGGAACAACTGCAAACAACTTTTTCAGTGTTTATGTAAGCGACGACCTTGAAAACTGGAGCGAGCCCGTAAAAATTTTTGAAGCTTCTGAAAGCTTCTGGGGAAAATACAACTTCTGGGCACCCGAGGTTTATTATTATAAAGAAAATTTCTATCTTTTCGGTTCATTTAAATCCGACGACAAGTGCAGAGGAACACACATTTTAAAAGCTGAAAGTCCTCTCGGACCTTTTAAGCCGATAACCGGATCACCGCAGACACCAAAGGAATGGGAATGTCTTGACGGCACACTTTACATTGATAAAAACGGCACCCCTTTTATGGTGTTCTGCCGCGAATGGCTTCAGGTAAGATACGGAGAAATGTGCTATGCACAGTTATCGGAAGATTTAACTCATTTTGTAACAGAGCCGAAGCTTATGTTCAAAGCAAACGATTTTTCTTTCGTTGCCCCATCAAACTGGCACGAACAGGATGGTTATGTAACGGACGGACCTTTTATGTACAGATGTAAAAACGGCGAACTTCTTATGCTCTGGTCAAGTAATCACATAGACGGCGACAGAAAAAAATATTGCGAAATTATTGTTAAATCGGACAATGGCGAAATTGACGGAAACTGGATTTATGACAGATTGCTTTTCAAAGATGACGGCGGTCACGGAATGTTATTCAACGATTTTGACAAAAATCTGAGATTCATTCTCCATCAGCCAAACAAAGGAAATGAACATCTTGAAATTTTTGACGTATGTGAAGAAAACGGAAAGCTTTCGGTTATAAAATAACAAAAGGGTTATAATAGCAGTGAAAGGTGGCTTTATATGATTAAAATTGCAGTTTTTGATACAAAACCTTATGACATTCCTTCCTTTGAAAAATACGGACAGGAAAGCAATGTTAAATACAAATTTTTTGAAACAAAATTAAATGAGGATACAGCTGAACTTGCATTTGGCTACGACGGTGTTTGTGCCTTTGTAAATGACACTGTTGACAAAAATGTTATAGATCTGCTTTACAAAAACGGTGTTAGAATTATTGCCATGCGCTGTGCAGGCTACAACAACGTTGACGTTAAGCACGCTTTCGGCAAAATTCACATTCTGCGCGTACCCGCTTACTCCCCTTATGCGGTTGCAGAACACGCGATTGCAATGCTTTTAACTTCGGTAAGACGAATTCACAAAGCGTACATCAGAACAAGAGATTTCAACTTCAGCCTCAACAACTTTACGGGCTTTGACCTTTTTGGCAAAACCGTTGGTGTTGTGGGCATAGGTAAAATCGGCAGAGTTTTTA
>CAZMHL010000058.1:0-10141 GCA_964566065.1 uncultured Eubacteriales bacterium | reverse complement strand
TACCTGTAAGCAATTTACCGTTCTTTTTAGAGAAGTAATATTTATATCCGTCAATATATTTCCAGTCTATTACATATTCATTATCGATATAATATCTTGTTATTCCGTCATCATCCGTATACCAGCTATTTAAACTTCTGAACAATACAGGTGCACCATTTTGGTCATATCCCGAAATCAATTTTCCATAATATGCAAAATCATAATACAAACTACCTATTTTAACATTCTTTTCTGTCATTGCCGCTCCATATTTTGATGCGCTTTTGGAAAAATAATACTTGTATCCATCAGGTGTTACCTGCCATCCGGTCTGGGGAACTCCATCAATATAATATCTGTAATAACCGTCATCATCGAGCACAACATAATCCGACTTGTGTTTCTCGCGGTATATAATTGCATCCCCGTTGCCGTCATATCCTGAAATCAACTTTCCGTCGTCAGTAAAGTCATAATATGCCCCACCAATTTTGACATTTTCACCCGTCATTGCCGCACCATACTTTGATGCACTTGTTGAAAAATAATATTTGTAACCATCAAAAGTGGTCTGCCAACCGGTACGCGGGATTCCGTCAATATAGTACCTGTAATATCCGTCATCACAACATATCAAGCCGTAAAAAACAGAAATAACATCCTCTATTTTAGGAACTATAAAATCATTATCTCCCTCAACCGCAATATAATATGCAGTTTTGTTTTCAAACGGTACTGAGAAGCTTATTACTTTTTTGTTTAAAACTTCAAGTTCTTCATCTATCGTTACACTACCTACAATTTCACCATTTGGATTACATTTGTGAAGAGTAACTTGAATATTATCTTTTGAAGTATAGCCGTTATTTACCACATCAGCATAAATAATAACATCACCATTATTATTGATACCATACCCCATATTTTCAACACTTATTTTTTCATACTGAAGATACACACTTTGGGAATTGTTGCTCAAATCGCAATCAATAGCACTGATTGTTTTAACCTCAAGAGTTATTGAATGTGGCGCAAATCTGGATCCCAAAGGATAACAAACTGTAAAATTCACCTTTTCTCCCGGGGGAATAGGATTTTCGCCATACGTTTTAGCAAGAACATTTGCGTTTTCATCAAGAATATTTACACAATAGTTAGCTACAGTTTCTTCTCCGCAGTTTGTGATTTCTGTGTAAAGTTCAAGTGTGTTTCCTGGAAGAAGCGTTTCTTCATGATAAACAACATCGCCAATTGAGAGATTATATGTAGGTGAAAGTCCGTATATAACAAGGTCTGTTTTACCATAAGGGTTTCCGGACTCAACATTACCGACTATTTCTGTTTTATTTAAAACAAACTTTAATTCACCATTCTTTGAATAAGTACCCGAATAGCCATTTATACAAGCATTGATTTCTGTAAGCTCTATGCTGTCACCCCAGGTATCGGTATCATAATCGTACATAATTCCGTGTAACTCTGTTGACAAAGAATCAGATTCCGGATAAACAAGAACCATTTTGCTACCATCTTCTATAATATTAAATCTGTCATGTGGCAAATAGTCAATGATTGTTTTTTCGGTTTTACCGCTTAACAAATACTCATTAACTTTCCCGTTTGAATAATAATAAAGTCTTCCGTTTGAGAAAATTGGATTTGAATCAAGTGTGTCATTATCCGTTATTTTTAAGTTATTTAAGTATATTTCTTTATCCGTATAGTCTTCCTGGATTCCATCTTCATCAGTTGCATATGCAATATATGTATTTCCCTTATAAATACAACAATCCAAACTTTCGACAGGCATTAATCCGCTCGCATAGATGACAGGTGTCCCCCATGTATTGCCGCTTAAAGTACTTGTCATAACGGAATATGTGTTTGATGTGCCGAATATATCCTTTGAGTTGTTTTTTATCCATCCAATCTTCACATTATTGGCATCTCCGAATATCTTCGGATGCATATCAATAGTTGAATCTTTAGTAATTGAAGAAATATTTTCGAATGTACCATTTTCCTTATTGAATACTGCTGCTGCAATTTCCCAAGAACCAAAAATTTCTTCAAACATCTCTGACACATTAACAGAACTATTTAGAGTTTGATTTGAATTAACCCACGTTAAATATGCCTTATCGTTAATCAATTTCAAATTTGGATAAAAATCACCGGTTTCATCGTTATAAACCTGCTGAGGAGTGCTCCATGTTGTACCATTATAATATGAGTAAAAAATTCTCGTTTTGTTCACGCCTTCAGACTCACCAACTGAATCAACCCAGGCCATAAGCATTGTGCCGTCTGAGAACTCTAAAAGCTGAGGCTCTGAATTAGCATAGATATTTTTCTTAATGGTTCTTTCTTCTTTGTTCGTTACTACAGCAGATAATAAGTTTATTTCTTCGTCATTTGCTACAAACTGAGATTCTTCATTTAAGAAAGGTCCCTCAACTAACTGATAATTATCTCTATTATAAAAATCAACACTATTTCTCAAGGAAAACAAGCTCATTCTATCCGGCGAATTATCCCATAGAATCCCACTAACCGCAGGTAAGCTTTTATTAATCAACTCTACAGGACCAATGAAAGCTTTTACATACGCCCCTATTGACCCATTAACCGCAACATAATCTTTTGAGTCTTTGTATATTTCCATATCAAAGCCAAGCTTTCCTTCTACACCTCCGCTCACGCCGATAACTTTACTTACTCCGAGTCCTACTCCTGCATTTACCTTTACATCTCCGCCTATACTCCCATCAGGCATAAAGTTTTTAGCAGTTTCATTTAAATAGATATTAAATAAGGCCTCTACTTCTCCTTTAATTGATGCCTCCCAATATATCGGTGGAACAAGAAGTATTTGCGATGTTGCTGTAGCTTTTGCCGACGGATTTAAAACAAACCCTCCGTCAAGTACCGTTATACTTCCGTTAGAATTCACATAACCTTCCAAAAAACCCATAACTGTAAGATCTACATCAAATCCTACTGTTGCAGTATAGTTGTATTTTGCCTTCATCCACTTACTTTTTAATTTGGAAAAGTTATATTTGTCTGACGAATTTTTGATGTTATCTTTAATGTTATTAAAAACGTATTTCGTTGTTTCTTTATATTTATCAACATATGTACCATTTATATTGTCTGTAAAACTGTATTTCTCACTTACTTTTGCAATATCAATACCAAGAACAGCATAAAACTTGTCATCTTCAAAAGAAACTGTTAAAGGTATGAGAGGAACATCCACACCTACTTTTGTTCCTCCGATTACGGGAACGCTTGAAGGTATTGTTCCGTCAATTGAATCTCCGAATGAAAGTTTGTAATCGCTAAGCAAACCTGTAGAATCATTACCTTCACTGAACATAAGTTTTTTCTTGGTGTAACTTCCGTTCTCATCTTCGGCAACTATGTAAATCTCCTCTGTAATGTCAAAATAGTCGCTCACAACCAAGGTAAGAGTTGTACCGTCAAATTCAACCATTTTTCCTTTTTGAGTAAGATATACCCTTTTAAGTGAATATGTTTCACTGCCTACTTCGGCAGTAATTGTAATTGGCTCTTTACTGGTTATTTCCAAATTGTATTCTTGTGAATAAACATCAATATCATCCACCCATGCAGCCAGAATTACCGGTTCAAAAGCATTATATAGTTGAAGATTTACCCTTTTATTTTTCATCGCTCTTTTGGGGGTTAATGTTCTGCCAAAGTAACCTGACTTCGATATTTTTACATCTTCTCCGTTATTGGCCAGTGTTGCAAGTCCATCATCTGTTGTAATACAAGAATCATTACTGTTATATACCAGTGCCTCCTCCGCGAGAACATATGCATCTTTCACAGTATCGTTACCATTCTTATTTCTATGGACAACAAGTGTAATTTCTGCGGTTTCAGAAATCGAATTATCTACTTCCTTACGATATTTACTATCATCATTTACATAATTAACATTTGCTTTGGAGAAAAAATTGCTCATACTTACCGTAGATCCGCTATATGGTCCTTTTCTATAAATAGTCTTTTCTGTATATTCCTGCTTTGTTCCAAGAAAATAAACATTTTCCATAGTTATATTTTCAAAAGTTCTGTAATCGATTTTTTTGATTTTATTTGAAATATAAATGTTCTTTAAATTCGATGATCCCAAAAAAGTACAAGAAAGTTCAGTTATGTTACAGGGTAAACGAACAGATTCTAATTTTTTGCAATCAGAAAAAACACCGTAACCTGACATATCAGTAACGCTGTCCGGAATAAACACGCTTTTAAAATTATTACCACAAAAAGCCTGACTACCAATTGATGTTACGCTACTGGGAATATAAACACTCTCAAATTCACATTTATAAAATGCACTACTTTCTATCGTTTTCAATCCAAAGGGAAGTATTAAATCACCAGGAATTTCACAATACCCAAAAGCTGAATGTCCTATTTTCTTCAAACCTTTTCCCAAATATAAACTTTTAACTTTAGGAGCGTCATATTCATACCCTGACCTCATAAAGTTTCTGGGAATGTAAGTCACTTTATCATCAATAACAACATCAATACCCTGACCATACATACCTGCTTTTTCAAAATATCTTCCCAAATCAAGAATACTGTCCCCATAATCTTGCAATTCTTTTGCTTTTACAACGACTTTTTCAAGATAATAAAAGTTTGCAAAAGCTCCAAAAGTTATCTTTGTAACACCTTCCCCTATAACTAACTCTTTAATATTATTTCTATAACTATACCAGGGACAATTGGAATGAGTAAATTCCCCTTTATCATAATTAAAGTCAAGATAAGTATTGTAAGCATACATTTCTCCGTGTCCGTCTATCGTAAGCACACCATTACCATCAAGAACCCAGGTAAGATTTGTTCCGCAATCTCCGGAGGCAACTGTTTCCGCATTTGCAGTAATTGCCGAAAATGCAAAAATAATTACCAGAACTGCGGTAATAATTAAAAGCTTCTTTTTCATTTTTATTCTCCTTGTGGAAAATTATAATATTCATATATTATGATAACATAATTTTTTAGTTTTATCAACAATCTGATTGAAATAGAAGGAACTCGGTACATCCGAGTTCCCACATTCGTTATTAACTATTAATTTCAATGGAATAGGAAAAATTGTTCAGATTGTGTCTCTCTGTGCCGCTTCCTACTCACCAAACAAAAAGAAACTCTGCCAATTTGGGCAGAGTTTCAACAATTTTTATTATTTATTCTTTATTATTTATACTCCGGAATATGCGGAGAAGCCTCCATCTACGGGTATAGTAATTCCCGTAACAAAGCCTGCTTTTTCAGAGTCGGTTAAGAACAGAAGTGTACCTAAAAGTTCTTCGGGTTCACCGAATCTTTTCATTGGTGTGGCATTTAAAATTTTGCCTGTTCTTGCAGTAGGAGTTCCGTCTTCGTTGAACAAAAGTGCTTTGTTCTGGTTTGTAACGAAGAATCCGGGCGCCATTGCATTAACTCTTATTCCCTGCTCTGCAAAATGAACTGCAAGCCACTGTGTCAAATTCTGTACGCCGGCTTTTGCTGATGAGTATGCAGGAATTTTTGTGAGCGGTCTGTATGCATTCATTGAAGAAATGTTCAAAATTGAACACCCTTTAACACCAAGCATATCCTTAACAAAAACCTGAGTAGGAAGAATTGTTCCCATTATGTTGAGGTCAAACACAAAATTAAAGCCTGATTTATCCAGATTAAAGAATGTAGAGATGTCATCTCTTTCTTCATCGCCCGGCTGATAGGTTTCGTTAAAGGTTGTGCATTTCGGGCTGTTACCGCCTGCGCCGTTAATTAAGATTTCACATTTGCCAAGGTCTTTTACGATTTCATCATGTACCGCATTCAAATTTTCCTTATCAAGAACATTTGTCTTATATGCCTTTGCAATTCCGCCGTTTTTTGCGATTTCGTCTGCAACCTGCTGTGCGGCATCAATGTTAAGGTCAAGCACTGCAACCTTGTGTCCCTGCTTTGCCATTTCCTTTGCAAAGGATGAACACAAAATTCCGCCTGCACCTGTTATTACAACAACTTTACTCATTATTTTCTTATCTCCTTTTCGAGGGCTTCAAAAAGTCCTGCAATATATGTGGCACCAAGGGCTCTGTCAAAAAGCCCGTAGCCGTATCTTCCCTTTTCACCCCATATCATTCTTCCGTGATCGGGACGAACATAGCCGTCAAAGCCGTTTTCAACAAGTGCCTTTGCAATTCCGTACATATCAATTGAACCGCACTCTGTGGGATGTCCAACCTCGTGGAAGCATTTGTCACCTGTGAACTTAATGTTTCTCAAATGGAGAAAATGAATTCTGTTTGCATATTTTGCAGCCATTTTAACAAGGTCATTTTCCTGACCTGCTCCAAGTGAGCCTGTACAGAATGTAAGACCGTTATTAGGTGAATCAACAAGCTTTAAGAATCTGTCCAGATTCTTTTCGGTTGTGATAATTCTCGGCAAGCCGAAAAGTCCCCAGGGCGGATCGTCGGGATGAATTGCCATTTTGATGTCATTCTGTTCTGCAACAGGAATAATTGCCTTTAGAAATGTTTCAAGATTTTTAAAGAGCTGTTCCTCATCAATTTTGCTGTACTGGTTTAAAAGGTCTTTGAGTTGTTCCTTTGTATAACTTTCGTCCCAGCCGGGGAGCGAAAGCTCTGATGTTAAAGGATTCATTTCAAGAACCGTTTTTTCATCGTATGCAAGTGAATTTGAGCCGTCCTCTGACGGTCTTTCAAGCTCCGAACGAAGCCAGTCGAACACAGGCATAAAGTTATAACAGATAACCTTAACTCCCGCTTCACCAAGTCTTCTGATATTTTCACAATAATTTTCAATCAGCTGAGGTGCTTTTTCGTTACCGAGCTTAATGTCCTCGGGAACGGGAACAGACTCAACTACTTCAAAAGCAAGTCCTTTTTCATTTGCTTTCTTCTTTAAATCTGCAATGCTTTCTCTGCTCCATACACCGCCTGCCGGAACATCGTACACAGCAGAAACAATACCTGTCATTGACGGAATCTGACGAATATGGTCAAGAGTAACCGGGTCAGAATCTCCGTACCATCTGAAAGTTAATTTCATTTTAACTCCCCCTTTATTATTAACTATTTTTAATTGCAATTCATTTTAAGGCAACCAGCAGAATTTACCTTACAAATCTTATTATACTATATTTTTAATTGCAATTCTATTGCATATTTAGTCATTTTATATTGCAAAAAGGCGCATTTTATGTTAATATTGCTTTAACACCTGATAGTAAAGATGGTTTTGGAATATAAATTTAATCTCATACATCGTTAAAACACTCGGAAATATCTCATATTTCCTGCATTTTTGCCTTGTCTGAAACAAATTTATTATTCCAAAACTCACATTGACCTGAAACGGATGAATTTTCGGATAGATTTTGGTGCGGAAGAACGAAGGAAGGCTGTCGCCTTTCGAGCTCGACAAGCTGAAAGATGCCGAAAATTCGCCGTTTGAGGCATCTTCAGTATTGGTTGTTAAGGCTAACCTTATCAGAGGTGAATTATGAGTATAGTTTATGAATATAATGCCAACACCCTTGGCTATCACCACAGCATTGACAAAGAACCCAGTGAAAAAAACTTTCGTATGCATGTCCACGATCAATACGAGCTTTTGTATTTCGTTTCGGGCAACGGAACTTTTACAATTGAGGGCAGCACCTACAACCTTGTAAAGGACAGTCTGCTCCTTATGCGCCCCGCAGAGTTTCACAAAATTTACGTATCAAGCGACGAGCCTTACGAGCGAATGGTTGTTCACTTTAAAAAAGAAGCTCTTGAAAGCATTGACAAAAGCGGAGCGTTAACAAGAGTTTTTGATGACCGCCGTGAAGGCTACGGAAACATTTATCTTGCGGAGGAATTCGGGAATTTCGGCATTAAGCAGTTGTTCTGCGAAATGAAAAGCGAAGGAAACAACGAGGAGAAATATCTTGCGATTATAGCAAATCTTGTTGCCGTTCTGCACAAAATAAATTCTATTCCGAAAAACCACAAAAGCAGTTCTCCCGCAAGAAAGAAAAATGAAGTTTTTTCCGAACTGGTTAACTTCATTAACAGACATTTAAGTGACAATCTTTCCCTTGACATTTTAAGTGATCACTTCTTTTTAAGCAAATCCCAGTTAAACAGAATTTTCAGGGACGCAACGGGAACCTCAATCTGGGAATACATTGTAATCAAAAGACTTATGGGAGCCAGAAACCTTATTCATTCGGGCGTGTCCATAATAAAAGCAAGTCAGCAGTTTGGTTTTACGGACTATTCGTCCTTTTACAGAGCTTACAAAAAGCATTTTTACATTTCACCGAAAAGTGATGCAAAATTGCAATCAAAAAGTTCTTTAGTTGATTGACAAATTATATGATCGGAGAGAAAATTATGAATAAGATAGAAAGCTTTAAAATTGACCACACCACCTTAAATCCGGGAATTTACGTTTCAAGAATTGACGGCGATATTACCACCTACGATTTAAGATTTATGCATCCCAACAACAAGGAAAACTTATATCTTGATAACGAGCAAATGCACACCTTTGAACATCTTTTTGCAACCTATGTAAGAAACAGCGAAATTTCGGAAGATATTATTTATTTTGGTCCTATGGGCTGCCAGACAGGATTTTATCTTTTAGTAAGAAACGCTGATAACAGCAAGGTTTTAAGCGTTGTTATCTCTGTTCTTAAGCTTATTATAAATCACAAAGGTGAGGTCTTCGGCTGCAGCGAAATTGAATGCGGAAACTTTAAGACCTTAAAACTTGAAAAGGCAGTTGAAACAGCAAAGAATTATCTTGAAATTTTAAATAACAAAGAAAACGATTTTAAATATTGATAAGAATTTATTACTACAAGTAAACAAGACTGAAAGAAAATTGTTCAGATTGGATATTTTGTAGGGGACGGCGACCTCGACGTCCCGCTGAAAGGAGAAAAATATGATCGGAATAATTGGTGCCATGCAGGTTGAGGTTGATGCTCTGAAAAGTGCAACCGAAAATGCAAAGACTGAAACGATTTCGGGAGTTGAATTTGTTTCGGGAACAATTTTTGACAAAGATGTTGTTATTGCCTGCTGCGGAATAGGCAAGGTTTTTGCCGCAATCTGCACAGAAGCTATGATTTTGAAATACAAGCCTGATGTTATTATCAACACAGGGGTTGGCGGAACACTCACAGACAAGCTTTCCGTTTTTGACGTTGCGGTAAGTGAAAACGTTGTTCAGCACGATATGGACACAAGTCCTCTCGGAGACCCGAAAGGTCTGCTTTCCGGAATTAATATTGTTAAAATTCCCGCAAGCGAAAAATATGCAAACCTTGTAATTGATATTTTGAAATCCTTTAACATCACCTTTTTAAAGGGAACGATTGCATCAGGCGATCAGTTTATAAATTCAAAGGAACAAAAAGATTTCATTGTTAATAAATTTGACGGAATCTGCTGTGAAATGGAAGGCGGAAGCATCGGTCACGTTTGTTATGTCAACAATACAGACTTTGTTGTTATAAGAGCCATTTCAGACTCTGCCGATAACTCTTCCCATGCAGATTATCCGACTTTTGTTAAAAAAGCAGCAGAAAATTCCGCAAATACTGTCAGGGAGTTTATTAAACGTATATAATTTTTCAAAGAATTTTCTCTTCCAAAGAGACCGAAAATTCCACAAAATGAATTAAACATACTTGATTTTGGCGGAAAAAATGACAGCATTTTCAAAAATACCGGAATTATTGAAAATGCTGTCGGAAAGCTGTCAGAATCGGGCGGCGGAAAGCTGATTTTCACCAAGGGCAGATATCTGACGGGTCCCATTGTCTTCAAAGACAACATTGAGCTTCAGCTTGAAGAAAATGCGGAAATTCTGTTTTCCACAGACTTTGATGACTGTTTTATTCACCAAAGGGCGAGCGGTATTTGCTATGCAAGTTATATTGCTTCGCAGTGGTATTGCCTTCGGCAGTTTGTGGCGAATAAAATATAACTAAAACGTAAGTTTTAATATCACTCTGCGCATCGTGCAGAATATCACTATCATAAAATTCAAACATAAAAAAGTGTTTTATTAAACACTTCAACTCCCC
>CAZMHL010000057.1:0-10214 GCA_964566065.1 uncultured Eubacteriales bacterium | reverse complement strand
GTATCTGAAAGATAAGTTAGATGGGATTAAAACTTTTAAGTGCGAAAGTAGACGCTCTGATAAAAAATTTCCCTTGAAAAGTCCTGAAATTAACGCTCAAATGGGCGGGACTATTTTAAGTGCATTCCCTCATCTTAAAGTAGATGTGCATAATCCTGATATAATAATATATACTGAAATCAGAGACTATGCAGCATACGTTCATGCGGGAAGAATAAAAGGGGCGGGTGGTATGCCTGTTGGAAGTAACGGCAAAGCAACACTTTTACTTTCAGGTGGTATAGACAGTCCTGTAGCAGGATATATGACGGCTAAACGCGGTGTGAAAATAGATGCTGTGCACTTTTCTTCTCCGCCATACACTAGTGACCGTTCAAAAGAAAAGGTTATTAAACTGGCGAAAATTGTTTCTGAATATACGGGTCCTTTTAAGTTATATATAGTTAACTTTACGGTACCTCAACTGGAAATATATGAAAAATGTCCTCATGAGCAACTCACAATTATTATGAGAAGAATAATGATGCAAATAGCAGAAAAGATTGCTTTAAAAGGTAAATCAACTGCTCTGATCACCGGTGAAAGTATCGGTCAGGTTGCAAGTCAGACTCTTGAAAGTCTGGCAGTTACTGACAAAGCGGCAAATATTCCTGTTATCAGACCGCTGATAGCTATGGATAAAGATGAAATAGTTGAAATATCAAGGAAAATAAATACATTTGAAACTTCAATCCTGCCTTATGAGGATTGTTGCACTGTGTTTGTTCCAAAACATCCTGATATTAAACCGATACTTTCAAAAATAGAAAAATCAGAAGAAAATCTTGATATAGAAAAACTTATCGCTGATTCCCTTGAAAATATTGAAATTGTTCATATAGAACCGTAGGTGATATTTTGACTTGTGAAATAATCAACGTAGGAACGGAATTGTTGCTCGGTAATATTTTAAATACTAATGCGAAATTTTTATCAGAAGAGATTTCAAATCTTGGTATAGATGTATATTTTCAAAGCATAGTGGGGGATAACGAACTGAGACTTTCGGAACAGATTAACACAGCATTGAAACGGTGTGATATTCTTATTCTTACCGGTGGTCTTGGTCCCACAGAGGACGATATCACAAAAGAAGTTGTTGCAAAAGTTCTGGAAATACCACTTGTTTTCCATCAAAAAAGCCACGATAATATTCTTGCGTACTTTAAAAACAGGAATATGGCTCCCAGTAACAAAAAGCAAGCGTATGTTCCTGAAAACTGCATAGTTCTTGAAAATAAAAACGGCACAGCCCCAGGGATGATCGTTCCTTACAATAACAAACATATTGCAATTTTACCGGGACCGCCCTCTGAACTTATCCCGATGTTTAAAGAATATATAATTCCTTATTTACAGGAATTAACAAAAGAAGTTATATGCTCAAAATTTATAAAAGTTTTTGGATTAGGGGAATCAGCTACAGAGCAATGCATTAAAAGCATAATTGATGAACAAACCAATCCAACTGTAGCTCCTTATGCCAAAGATACCGAAACTCATTTAAGAGTTACTGCAAAAAGTAGTTCGAAAGAGGAAGCTCACGAATTAATTGAAGATACAGTTTTAAAAATTAAAAACATAATAGATCCTTTTATCATCGGTTTTGATGATGAAACACTTGAAGGAAACGTAGTAAAGCTGTTAAAAGAAAAAAATCTTACAGTTTCTTTTGCTGAATCATGCACATGTGGTCTTCTGGTGTCAAAAATAGGTTCTGTTTCGGGCGCATCTGAAGTTTTAAAGGAAAGTTATATAACTTATTCAAACGAAGCAAAAAGCAAGATTCTGGGCATCAGAAAAGATGTTCTTGATAAATACACTGAATATAGTAGTGAAGTTGCCAAAGCGATGGCTGAAGGGCTGCATAAAATATCAAATGCAGATATTTGCGTGTCAGTCACCGGGATTGCCGGTCCCGGCGGCGGCACTGAGGAAAAACCTGTTGGTACAGTCTATATCGGACTATATTTTGACAAGAATACTTACATCCGTGAGTTGCATTTAAAAGGTAATCGTGATAGAATCAGAAATCATGCGGCATGTCATGCGATTAATTTAATAAGATTAATATTAAAAGGAGAAGAAATATGATTAAAATTACAATGGAAAACGGAAAAGAAATTAAACTTGAGCTTTACCCTGATATTGCTCCTGTTACTGTAGAAAATTTTGAAAAACTTGTAAAAGATAAGTTTTACGACGGACTTATTTTTCACCGAGTAATCAAAGGGTTCATGATTCAGGGCGGTTGTCCTCAGGGAACAGGCATGGGAGGTCCGGGATATACCATAAAAGGTGAGTTTGCATCAAATGGCTATAAAAATGATTTAAAACATACAAGAGGCGTAATTTCTATGGCTCGTGCAATGGATCCTGATTCGGCGGGTTCACAATTCTTTATAATGCATCAGGATTCACCTCATCTTGATGGTCAGTATGCTGCATTTGGCAGAGTAATAGAAGGTATGGATGTAGTTGATGAAATTGCTGACGTAGCTTGCAACTATATGGATAGACCTCTTGAAGAACAGAAAATCAAAGAAATCGTTATTGAATAAGGAGTAATTTATGAAAGTGTTAGTTACCGGTGGTGCCGGATATATTGGCAGTCATACATGTGTTCAGCTTCTTGAAAACGGATATGAAATTGTAGTCTTAGACAATCTTGACAACAGCTGCGAAGAGTCTTTGAACAGAGTAAAAAAGATTACAGGCAAAGATTTTAAATTTTATAAGGTTGATTTACTCGATTACGAGAATACTAACAGTGTTTTTGAAGAAAACAAAATTGATGCGGTTATACATTTTGCAGGCCTAAAAGCGGTAGGTGAAAGTGTCAGATTACCTATAAAATATTATCATAACAACATTACAGGTACATTAAATCTTTGTGATATTATGTCAAAACATAATGTTAAAAAATTGGTTTTCAGCTCTTCTGCTACAGTTTACGGCGATCCTCATACAGTCCCGATTAAAGAAGATTTTCCTTTATCCTGCACAAACCCATATGGACAGACCAAACTCACAATTGAGTACATTCTTAAAGATTTATATACGTCTGACAATCAATGGGATATTGCTATATTAAGATATTTTAATCCTGTAGGAGCCCACATTAGTGGAACAATAGGAGAGGACCCATCGGGAATTCCAAATAATCTTATGCCATATATTTCTCAGGTCGCTGTTGGGAAGCTTGAATGTCTATCTGTTTTTGGTAATGATTATGATACAAAGGATGGAACCGGTGTAAGAGACTATATTCACGTTGTCGATTTAGCCGATGGACATCTTAAAGCTTTAAATAAAATCAAAGATAGTGTTGGAGTTGTAATATATAATCTTGGTACCGGCGCAGGATATTCAGTTCTTGAAATGGTTAAAGCTTTCTCGGAAGCATCCGGTGTAAGTGTTAACTATAAAATAGTTGACAGACGTCCCGGAGATGTTGCTGCTTGTTATGCTGATACAACTAAGGCTGAAAAAGAAATCGGATTTAAAGCAACTCATACTTTATATGATATGTGTAAAGACACCTGGAATTGGCAAAAAAACAACCCTAATGGGTACAATAACTAAAAGATAAGCCCCTCTCTTTAGATTTAAATAGGAGAGGGGCTTCCTGTATTATATATCTGCTAGCGGGTTGTTGTTCATTGCATTTTTCTTTGAATTATCATCTACATGTGTATAAATCTGCGTTGTGGAAAGTTGCTCATGTCCTAAAATTTCCTGCAATGTTCTTAAATCGGTATTACCATATTTATACATAATCGTTGCAGCAGTATGTCGTAATTTATGCACTGAATATTTGGTTTTATCTATTCCTGCGGATTCAAAACATTTTTTTATCAGCCATTGAACAGTTTTGTTGCTGATTCTTTGTCGTCTTTTGCTTAAAAATAAAGCGTTTTTATCTTTAACATTATCAACAGGTCTAACTTTCATATAACCATTTATAGCGTTTTTGCAAGCTTTATTTAAATATAATGAGCGTTCTTTGTTGCCTTTACCGGTTACAACCAAAACGTCTTCTTTGATATCATTGATGTTTATATTCACCAATTCTGACAAACGAACTCCGCAATTTAGAAAAATAGTAAGAATTGCATAATTTCTTGCATAGTTTTCGTCATGAGGAACTGATGATAATAATATTTTGGATTCCTCAAGTGAAAGGTATCTGGGCAGCGAATGTTTAAGCTTTGGAGATTCAAGATCTTTTGCCGGATTATCGGTCAGATATTTTGCCTTATTAGTCATATATTTAAAATAGCTTCTTAAGCAGGCAACTTTTCTGGAACGTGTTTTTGCAGAATTATTTCTTTCTGAACTCATATAAGATAAGTATTCATATATATCTGTTAATTTAATTTTTTTTACAAACTCTATATCAAGATCAGAAATATCTATGTTACTTAAATCCTGTTCATCGGTAAGACCAAACTTTAACTTCATAAATTTAAAAAAGATATTAAGGTCAAGTGCATATTCTGATATTGTAGCAATAGACTTAGATTTAATAGTTTGAAGATAAGTAAGAAATTCTCTGTAAACCTTAGGGCAATGCATTATTTTAAACTCCATAAACCCTCACCTCAATTATACAAAATTTTTATTTTGTATAATTGTAACATAAATTTTTCCTCTTGTCAAGTGTTTAATTAATTGTCCTCCTCTGCATAATTATGAACAAAATAAAAAGCGCAATGTTAAATTACATTGCGCAATTATTTATTAATCTGATTTTATTTGTCGAGATTAAATTTCTTTCTGAATTTATCTACACGACCACCGGCATCAACTAACTTCTGTTTACCTGTAAAAAACGGATGACAGTTTGAACATACTTCGACGCTGATATCTCCTTTTGTTGAACGTGTTTCAAATGTTGAGCCACATGCACATTTAACTGTAGCTACTTCATAATTAGGATGTATTCCTTCTCTCATTTGATTTCACCTCTTTCTTTACTACAACATCTGGTATTATACCACAAATAATTTCAAAATGCAATAGTTATTTTAATATTTTAGAATAATTTTCTGCTTTTTCAAATTCGTTAAAGTAAACTGTTTTTACTTCTCCATTACTCATATCTTTTAATTGTGCAGATTTAGAAGTAATTTCATCATCTCCGATTACCATCGTGTATTCTGCTTTGATTTTGTCTGCATATTTCATCTGAGCTTTTACAGACCTTCCCAAATGATCAAACTCAGCAGAAACACCATTACCTCTCAATAAATTTGTAAGCTCAAATGCAACTTGTTTAGCACTATCACCTATTGAAACAAAAAACACCTTTGGGTTGGAGTTGTTTTCTATTTCAACATTTTGAGCCTTAAGAATATTTACAAGTCTTTCCATACCGATTGAAAATCCTATTCCCGGAGTACTATCTCCTCCTAATTGTTCAACCAGACCATCATAACGTCCACCGCCACAAACTGTAGACTGCGAACCGGTACTTTCATCATCAGATTTTATTTCAAATACTGTTCTGGTGTAATAATCAAGACCTCTTACCAATCCGGTATCCACTTTATAGTCAATTCCAATTGATGAAAGAATTGCTTTTAAGGTATCAAAATGTTCTTTACAATCCTCACACAGCACCCCTGAAATCGAAGGAGCATCTTTAATTATATCCTGACACTGCTTGTTTTTACAATCAAGCACCCGCAAAGGATTTTTATTCATTCTTTCACAACAGAGCTCACACATCGATTCCTTGTTATTGTTAAGAAATTCCTGAAGAATTTTGTTATATTTATTTCTGCAATCAGGACAACCTATTGTATTTACATAAAGAGAAAGTCCTTTAACTCCAACAGAATTCAGTAAATTTATAGCAAGAGAAATTATTTCTGCATCAGTATATGGTGACGAACTCCCAAAATTCTCAATACCAAACTGTCTGAACTCTCTGAATCTGCCTGCCTGAGGTCTTTCATATCTGAAACAAGAAACACAATAACAAAGCTTAGCAGGCAAAGGCAGATTGGATAAGCCGTTTTCGATATAACTTCTTACTGTTGATGCAGTACCTTCCGGTCGTAAAGTTATGCTTCTGTCGCCCTTATCAAAGAATGTGTACATTTCTTTCTGAACAACATCAGTTGTATCTCCTACCCCTCTGTTAAAAAGTTCAGTATGTTCAAACGTAGGAAAACGTATTTCCTTATAACCGTAATCTGAAGAAATTTTAAGCATACTCTGTTCAATTTTCTGCCATATATGAATATCAGACGGTAAAACATCATGCGTTCCTTTTGGAGCTGTTATTTTGGTTTTATTGCTCATTATCTTTCTCCTCTCTGTTGATTTTGATTTTTGAAATAATTAAAAAAGATATAGAAATAATTAGCAGTAAAATTAAGTTTATTAATTTAAATCCATTTCCTGTTATAACACTGTTACCGTAAAGTAAATTATTTGTGCCAAATAAATAAGAAATAATCGATATAACTAAAGGAGTATATCCGATTTTTTTAAATTCAAGTACAAAAAAGAAAATCAAAAAAAATGTTAGGCAGTATAGCCAATATCCATATCTTATATTGGTGTTAACAGTAAAGCTGTTTACGGAGATTATCGTAACAACAAACACAACAACTGCGGTCAATATGATAAATATTCTTTTTCGAGATATAAAATAAAACCCAAGAAGTAATATTACTATACCTATCAGATAGTAATAGGCAAATTGATGAAAAAGCGAAAAAACTGAAAGTATATGTATAAAACCATCCGATATTAAAAATACCGAAATATACTTTAAAAACGAATTTTCATTTTTGGTTGCATATACTAATCCTATAACACCCAACGTAAATACGAGAAAATGTTTGAAATCAATTCCAAACATTTCAAGCAGGTAAAAAATTGCAATTATCAGCATCAAAATACCTGTCCAGAATGCAAAATTAAATTTGTTTCGCACTAAAAATCACCACCAAATACTAATTATATCATTAATTAGCATAACTTTCAATAATATCAAGTATTTTTTCTTTCCCCTCACCTGTCTCAGCAGAAAAAGGAATAAAATATCTGTCCTCAACAACCATAGCTTTTTTTATATTTTCAAGTGCTTCATTGCGTTGAGATGGCTTCAACTTATCAACTTTTGTTGCAATAAGATAGAATTTCTTTGAGTAATGTCTAATCCATTTTACCATCATTACATCATCTTCAGACGGCAGGTGTCTTGCGTCTGTAAGAAGAAAAATTAGTTCAAGCTTATTCCTGTCACTGAGGTAGTCTGTAATCATACTACCCCACTTCATTTTTTCGGTTTTTGAAACTTTAGCATAACCATAACCTGGCAAATCAACAAGGCGGATCTGGTTGTCAATAGAATAAAAATTAATAGTAGTCGTTTTACCGGGTTTTGAACTTGTTCTTGCAAAGTTTTTTCTGTTAAGAATTTTGTTAATTAGTGAAGATTTTCCAACATTTGACCTTCCAACCATTGCAATTTCAGGGCAATTGTCTTCGGGATACTGTTTTCCCGAAACAGCTGAAATTATAAATTCGGCGTTGTGAAAATTCATATTAACACTCCTTTACATTCATAATGTTTTCAAGAAATTTGTTATTTTTATCTTTAACAGATGAAATAGCAAATTTAATTACATCCTCTGCTGAATCTGCATATCGGATTTTTATATCCTTCTTCACGCAGTCAGGAAGTTCTGATACATCTCTTTTGTTTTCTTTAGGAACAATAATTTCTTTATAATTATTTCTTAATGCAGCAAGAGATTTTTCTTTAAGTCCTCCTATAGGCAAAACCTTTCCGGTAATTGTAAGTTCTCCGGTCATAGCAATTTCAGGTCTTACTATTTTACCCGTAATTGCAGAAACAAGTGCTGTTAAAATAGTTATACCTGCCGATGGACCGTCTTTTGGTACAGCACCTTCCGGAAAATGTACATTGATGTCACATTTGCTTGCAAATTCAAATGGAATTTTATATTTATCTGAATGTGCTTTAAGGTAAGCAAGAGCAACTTTGACAGATTCAACCATAACTTCACCGAGGTTGCCTGTAATTTCAATCTTTCCACTACCCGGAATAACCGTTACCTCTGTTTTTAGAATCTCTCCACCATATTGTGTCCAAGCCATTCCGGTTGAGACACCTGAAAAACCCGAATAATCTATAACAGAATCGCTAAATTTTTCGTTACCGAGAAATTTTTTGATGTTTTTCTCTGTGATTGTTATTTTTTTCTTTCCTGATATAAGCGTATTTCTGACTGCTTTACGACATATAGTGACTATGGCGCGTTCAAGAGTTCTTACCCCCGATTCACGTGTATATGACGTAATAATTTTCTCAATTGCAGAATCAGAAATTTCCAGATTTTCAATTTTGTGGTTATTAAGCTGTTTTTTCAGAAGAAAATCTTTTGCTATCATCACTTTTTCGTTAAAGGTGTAACTATCAATATTAATAATTTCCAGCCTGTCTCTTAACGGAGCAGGAATGTTGGATATTTCGTTCGCAGTAGTTATAAATACTGCTTTTGATAAATCAAAAGGAATTTCTATATAATTGTCTCTGAATTCATAATTTTGCTCGGAATCAAGTACTTCAAGCATAGCTGATGATGGGTCACCTTTATAGTCAGAACCCAGCTTATCAATTTCATCAAACAGAATTAAAGGATTATTAACCTTTGCTTGATTAAAAGCTGAAATAATTTTTCCGGGCATAGAACCTATATAAGTTTTTCTGTGTCCTCTGATTTCACTCTCGTCTTTCATTCCACCAAGAGAAATGCGAACAAATTTTCTGTCCAAAGCTTTAGCGATTGATTTTCCAATAGAAGTCTTACCTACCCCAGGAGGTCCTGCAAGACAAATAATAGTACCATTATAATCGGGGTCGTTAATTTTTACTGAGAGATAATCAACGATTTTATCTTTAACTTTTTCCAATCCATAATGATCGTTATCAAGAATTTCAATAGCCTTATTTATATCGGTATTACAATCAGAAGAAATGTTCCATGGCAAGCCGATAACTGTATCAAGGTATGTCTTTACTACGGTATATTCCGGTGACATTGGTGATGAATAAGACATTTTTTTAACCTCTGAAAAAAGTTTTTCTTTGTATTCAGAGTTTATTGTAAGTTTTTCTATTTTATCTTTGTAATCATCAATTTCGCTGGCTGTATTATTATCATCGCCAAGTTCTTCTTTAATCTGTCTTATTTTTTCTTTTAAAACATATTCTCGTTGGTGTTTGTTTATCTCAGCATTAGTTTTATCCTCAATTTCTTTTGTGATAGAGAATATCTTGATTTCATTATTAAGAACTGACAAAAGTAAATCCAGCTTTGCTTTTTGATCATTTTCCTCAAGTAACTGTTGCAAAATTTTAACTTCACATTTCAAATTTGAACATATTATATTAAAAAGTTTTTCACTGTCATCGCTGGCAAGCATTGCATCAAATGCTTTTGCACTAACTTTGTTATTTAAATTAAAATATTCGGAAAATTTTGATTTCAAAGCTCTGCAATACGCAATTACTTCCGGATCATTTTCATACTTTAAGGTTTCAACAGGCTCTGCAAAACAATATAAACAGTTGTTATTTTCAGCAACATCAACAACTTTAGCTTTGAACAACCCTTTAGCTATTACTCTGTAATAATCGTTGCTGATTTTTGTCATTTGAAGTATTTTAGCAACAGTTCCGACTTTATATAAATTTGAAAGAGAAAGTTCCTCTTTAAAAGAATCTATCTGTGAACACAATAAAACTGTTTTTCCATTATTAACGGCATCTTTGACAGCATTAATTGATTCTTTTCTGCCAACATCAAAATTCACTGTTTCTTCTGGAAAAACAACCATACCACGAAGAGAAATCAGTGGCAAATTTAAATTACTCATTTTTTACTCCATTATACCATAAAATGGAGCGGCAATCCCGCCACTCCATTTTAATAATTTAATAAATTATTCTTCTGAAACCGGTGTTTCAGCAGCAACTTCTTCAACGGGTTCAGCAACCGGTTCAACTTCTTCTTTAACTTCTTCAGCCACAGGTTCTTCCAATGCTCTGATACTCAACGCAATTTTCTGATCATCAAGGTTGATTTCGGTGATTTTTGCATTAACAACATCACCAATATTAAGAACAT
>CAZMHL010000056.1:0-10708 GCA_964566065.1 uncultured Eubacteriales bacterium | reverse complement strand
TCTTCTTACCTTTTCCGTAAGCTGACCTGCCTCGTCATAACCTACATATCCCGGAGGCGAGCCTATCATTTTTGACACGCTGTGCTGCTCCTGATATTCTGTCATATCAAGCCTTATAAGGTCATCATTTGAACCGAACAGCTCCTGTGCAAGAACCTTTACGAACTCTGTTTTACCCACGCCCGTAGGACCGACGAAGATAAAGGATGCCGGACGGAGTCTGCCCTCAATGCCCGCTCTTTTTCTCATTATTGCTTTTGAAACGCTGTCTGCGGCGGCATCCTGACCTATTATTTTCTTTTTTAATGCTATATTAAGGTCCGAAAGCTTCTCCGACTCTTCCCGTGTGAGCTTTTTAACAGGGACATTGGTCCACATTTCAATTACGCCCGCCACATCGTCCGCTTCTATAACAGTGGGTTTACACTGAGGTCTTAAAGCTTCAAGCTGATTTTCCAGAGCACATTCTCTGCTTTTAAGCTCGGCAATCTTTTCATAATTTTCACCGTTTTCGGTGTTTGTCTCTTCGGCTTCTTTTTCTCCCTTAACATCTTTAAGCTGTTTTTCAAGAATTGTTACCTGAGTTAAGATTTCATTGTCAAGGTTTGCTTTTGAGCCCGCCTCATCTATAACGTCAATTGCTTTATCCGGAAGAAATCTTCCGTGAATAAATCTCTTCGAAAGAACAACCGCCTGTTTTATTATATCATCTGTTAAAATGATACTGTGATGTTTTTCGTAGTATTCTTTTATGCCTTTTAAAATTTCAATGGTTTCCTCAACCGACGGTTCTTCTACAAGAACAGGCTGGAAACGACGCTCCAGTGCCGCATCCTTTTCAATGTACTTTCTGTACTCTGCAAGGGTTGTTGCACCTATTACCTGAATATCCCCTCTTGCAAGAGCAGGCTTTAAGATGTTTGCGGCAGACATTGCACCGTCGTTATTAGAACCGCTTACAATGTTATGAATTTCGTCAATTACAAGAATTATATTGCCGTCTTTTTTTACTTCTTCAATTATAGTCTTTACTCTCTGTTCAAACTGACCGCGGAACTGAGTTCCTGCGATTAAAGCGGTAAAGTCCACAAGGTAAACCTGCTTTTCCACCAGCTTTGCGGGCACCTGCTTTTCATAAATACGAAGTGCAAGGGCTTCGGCAATTGCCGTTTTACCTACACCCGGTTCACCGATAAGAGCAGGATTGTTTTTTGATCTTCTGTTAAGAATCTGCACTACTCTCGAAAGCTCTTTATCTCTTCCTATTACCCTGTCAATTTCGCCGTTTGCGGCTCTTTTGTTAAGGTTTGTACCAAAGGTGTCTATAAGTCTTTTCTTTTTTTGCTGTTTTTTGTCAGATTTGTCGTTTTTCTTGCCCTTGTCATCGGACTTTGGAGTACCGTCTCCTCCGGGCATAGGGAAAGGAAACATTCCCGCAATTCCCATATCCTGAAGTTCTTCGGGCATTTCTCCGTTTTCCATCATTTCAAGCATGGAGTCAAACTGTTCCTGCATCTGGTCCATTTCTTCAGAGGATATACCCATTTTTTTAATCATATCGTCCAGAGGCCCGATATTAAGCTCTCTTGCACACTTAAGACAGTAGCCTTCATTTATGGTTTTACCGTTCTCCATTCGGTTCACATAAACCACTGCCGGGTTTTTGTTACATTTTGAACACAACATTTTTTCAATGCCTCACTTTCTGTCACTCTATACATTCCCGAAAAGCATATTTTCAAAAACAAGTGTAGCCGCTCCGATAAGAGGCCCCTTGTCGTAAAATCTTGAAATGTATATATTTTCAAAGTCTACGGTTTCAAGAACCTTTTCCTTGATTTTGTCAAGTATTACATCACCGCCGATAGCGATGTCGCTTCCTATTATAATTTTTGTAGGGGCGTAAATTTTTATGAGATTGATTATGCCTATTGCAATATAGCCGCACAGATTATCAACCGCTTCAATTGCAACGCTGTCCCCTTCTTTTGCCATATTGACCACTTTGTTAAAGTCAATACTCTTTATTTCAGGATGTCTTCCCTTTACATATTCCACACATTTTCTTATGTTTGCATATTTTTCAAGACAACCGCGGTTTCCGCAGGAGCAGAGCTCACCCCTGTAGTCAATGGTAATATGTCCTATTTCACAGCAGTATCCGCTTTCACCTGTTATTAATGTATCATTTGCAACAGATGCCGCGCCTACGCCTCTTGAAACACCGATATATGAAAAGTTGGAGTCTTCTTTGCAAAGACCGTAATATTTTTCTGCAAGTATTGCACAGTTGTTGTTTTTCTGTATGAACACCGGCAAAGGAAAATTATCCTTGATTGCTTTTACTATGTTGAAGTCTTTTATATTCTGGAAGTTTGTAATTTTATAAATAACTCCGTTTTTAAGGTCAACCGGTCCGATTGTGCTTATTCCGATACCGATTATATTATATTTACCGATATTCATAACAGATTTTATAAGCTCAACCATACAAAGCTCTATAGCCTTGTTGTCAGCAGTTTCTTCAACACTTATTCTCTTGGAATAAATAACATTCCCCTTGATGTCCGCAAGACAGCCTTCAACGTAATCTCTCGTAACATTTACTCCGACTGCACAGATGCAGTTGTCAGCAAAATCCAGAAGCACGGGTTTTCTTTTTCCTGTGCTTGTTACATCAACGCCGATTTCCTTAACCCAGTTGTTTTCATTGAACTCGGCAATAATGTTTGTGAGGGACATTTTTGAAAGCCCCGTTGCTTTTGCAAGTTCAATTCTTGAAACGGGAGCGTTCTGCGCCATCATTTTAAGTATTATATTTCTGTTCTGAACCTTATTGTTCTTGGAATTATTTGGAATCATTCTTATAAACCTCTGTGATTTTTGCTGTGGGTTTCATATTTTTATCTTTAACTTTCAACAGTAAAAAGTATAACACTATTAAAGCCAGTATCCACAAAAGACCTTTAACCTGATTAAACTGAAGAATACTTATAAGCACAATGCCTGCGATGAGTATCAAAAGAGGCATACCATAAACAAGTGCTGCCGCTTTTAAGCCTGATGATGAATCCATTTCAAGAAGCACTCTGTCATTTTCCTGTGCCTCTGCAGCATTTTCCGCAAAAACAAAGGTTTCTCTGTTTCCGCAGAGGTTGCAACTGCCACAGTTCTCACCGCACATTGAGCTGCGCACTATTTTAACTTTTGAAATATTGCCATTGCTTTGAACAACAATGCCCTCTGCTTTTTCCATTTAAAAGTCCTTTCCGAGAGATATAAGCTCTCTTGCATTGTTAAGCGCATTTTCGGTTATAACACTTCCGCTTAAAAGTCTTGCAATTTCCTTTAATCTTCCCTCTTCGTCAAGAAGATTTACCTTTGATGAGGTTTTACCGTCTGTTGCTTCTTTTTCAATTAAATAGTGAGAATCACCAAACGCCGCAACCTGCGGAAGATGGGTTATTACAAACACCTGTTTTTCCTTTGAAACGGCTTTTATTTTCTCTGCAATTTTCTGCGCCGCGCTTCCGCTTACGCCCGTGTCAACCTCGTCAAAAATCATAGTTGAAACAAAGTCGTTTTTACTTAATATAACTTTAAGCGCAAGAATTATTCTTGAAAGCTCACCGCCCGATGCAACCTTGTTAAGAGGTTTTAAATCCTCTCCTGCGTTGGCGGAAATCATAAATTCAATTTTATCTTTGCCGTTTGGCGAAAGCTCTGTTTCTGTGATTCTGACCTCAAAGGTTACATTTGCCATTTCAAGGTCATTAAGCTGTTTAAGCACCTGTTTTGCCAGCTCACATCCCGCGTCTTTTCTGGCTTTGGTAAGTTTATCCGCACACTCATTGGTTTTTTCAAGTTGTGCTTTAAGCTCTTTTTCAAGCTTTTTCTTATATTCATCGGAGTTTTCTGTTTTAAGAAGCTCCGTTTGAAAACTTTCAAGGGAAGACAGGATTTCTTCAACTGTTCCGCCGTATTTTTTCTTAAGGCGGTTTATTAAATCAATTCTCTCTTCAACGTAGTTTATGTCAACATCTTCAAAATCGTCATTATCTTTAAAATCTCTTACGGTTTCAGAAGCGTCGTCAAGAAGATAATAAATCTCCTCAAGCTTTTTTGAAAGCTCTTCTGCACCGTCAACAAGGTCTGAAAGATTTGCGACACTGTTCATTGCATTTTTCACCTGCTGTGTTGCGCCAAAACTTTCCTCGTCACCGCAAAGAGAACCATAAGCCTCATTTAAATTAAGAACAATTTTTTCACTGTTTAAATATCTGTTTCTTATGTCATAAAGCTCGTCGTCTTCACCGACCTTAAGCTTTGCTTTTTCTATTTCATCAATCTGAAATTCAAGAAATTCCTTTTTCTGTTCCTTCAAGGAAATGTCTTCATCCTCGGATTCCAGCTCTTTTTTTATTCTTTTATATTCTGCATATTCTTTTTTGTATTCTGCAAGAAGACTGTCATTTTTTCCATAGCTGTCAAGGATTTCGCCGTGATAGGAAACATCAAGAATTGCCTGATTGTCGTTCTGTCCGTGAATGTTTATTATTCTTGAACAGATGCTTTTTAAAAGTCCTGTTGTTGAGGTTCTTGAATTTATTCTTACAACGCTTCTTCCGTCTTTGCTTATTTCTCTTGAAAGGATAAGCGGGTCTCCGTCAAACCAGGGAATTCCTGCCTCATCAAGCATTTCATAAACCTTTTTATCGTTTGTGTAAACCGCTCCCTCAACAAAGCCTTTTTCGGTTCCCGAGCGCACCAATTCACGGGAGCTTCTTTCCCCCGTAAGAAGATTTATTGAATCTATTATAATTGATTTGCCGGCGCCCGTCTGTCCCGTCAGCACCTGAAAACCTTCGCCGAAAGCAAGATTAACATTATCTATAATGGCGATGTTTTCTATATGCAGATTGCTTAGCATTAACCTATTACCTCTTCCAGCTTTTCAACAAGACTTTTTGCTTCATCCTCGGATGCAAGTGCGATAAACAAAGTATCATCGCCTGCTATAACTCCGATTATATCTTCAAACCCAAGAGTTTCTATTGCCATTGCACATCCCTGTGCAGAGCCTGCGATTGTCTTTACAACAACCAGGTTCATTGCAACTCTTAAAGATACCGCTCCGTGCTTTAAAACACCGATATAGCGGCTCCTTACATCTGCCTCATCCTTGTGTCCGGGAGTTGCATATCTGTATCTGTCAGCGTAATCGGCAATTTTCACAAGTCTTAATTCCTTGATATCTCTTGAAACTGTTGCCTGAGTTACATCGTAACCCATTTCTATCAGTTTTTGCGTGAGCTGTCCCTGGGTTTCAATAACCTGTTCGTTTATCAGCTTTATTATTGCATTATGTCTTAATTTTTTAGACATTTTTTACTTCCTTTCTGACAGCTTTCTGTTTAACACATCGAAAAAGCTGCGGCTGCTGCATCTTATCAGCTTCACCTTTTTATCGGATTTTGTCACCGTTATTTTATCATTATCCAGAAGAACAACGTTGTCCGCTCCGTCACGGCTTAATCTTACATCTTCATTATGATAAAACTTTACTGTTATCTCTACGCTCTGGCTGTCTGAAATAACCATTGGTCTTGAGGTGACCGTATGTGCACAAACGGGCGTTACAACAATTGCATCAAGTGCAGGTGCAACTATAGGTCCGCCTGCCGAAAGCGAGTACGCCGTTGAGCCCGTAGGAGTTGAAATAATAAGTCCGTCGGCATAATAATCACTTGCAAGCACCGAGTCAATTTTAAGTTCAAGATTTATCATTTTTGAAAGCAGACCTTTGGAAACAACAATGTCATTAAGAGCGTCACCGCTGTAAATTTCCTTTCCGTCCCTTTCAACCTTTGCAGACAGCATCATTCTGCTTTCAATATCGTAGTCGCCATTTATAATCTTTTCATAAAGGTCTGTGTCGTCCTTTTCAAGCTCAACCAGAAAACCAAGTCTGCCCATATTAAGACCAAGAAGAGGTACGTCGTACTTCGCACCAAGCTGTGCAGCCGAAAGAAGAGTTCCGTCACCACCGATAACTACGGCAATGTCAGCTTCTTTAAAAAGGCTGTCCGTATTCTCAATTACGGTTGCACCGCTGATACCCTCGCTGTCCGTAAAAACCTGCGCGCCGAGTTTTATGAGCTTTTCAGCTGTTTTTTTACTCTCTTTCAAACCGATATCTCTGCTTGGATTGGAAACAAGAGCAATTTTCATCGAATCACCTACAATAGCGTATGACTTTCATCAACCGCTTTTTTATAATCTATTTCTACATCATTTTCTTTTTTGTCAAGATACATTAAATATTCTATATTTCCCTCGGGTCCTCTTATTGGCGAAAAATCAAATGCCTTTGGGTAAAGTCCGATTGAAAGGGCAAATTCAGCTATTGCTTTTACAACGTCATAATGAACCTTTATGTCTCTTACCACGCCTTTTTTACCTACGTTTTCCCTGCCCGCTTCAAACTGGGGCTTTATAAGACAAAGAATTTCGCCGTCGTCGTTTAAAAGCTCTTTTGCAACGGGAAGCACAAGTTTTAAGGAAATAAACGAAACATCAATTGATGCAAAATCGAGCTTGCAGCCGATATCATCTGTTGTAACATTTCTTATGTTGGTTCTTTCCATGTTGACAACTCTTTCATCCTCACGAAGCTTCCAGGCAAGCTGACCGTAACCGACGTCAACGGAGAAAACCTTCCCGGCACCGTTCTGAAGCATACAGTCGGTAAATCCGCCCGTTGATGCTCCGATGTCCATTGCAACCTTTCCCTCAAGGCTTACACCGAAATTGTTTATTGCCTTTTCAAGCTTAAGTCCGCCGCGGCTTACATAAGGATTGGTTTTTCCCCGGACCTCCACAAGGTCACCTTCTTTAACGGAAAAGCCTGCTTTATCGGTTTTCTGGTCGTTAACGTAAACATTGCCGCTCATTATTATGCTTTTGGCTTTTTCTCTGCTTTCGGCAAGTCCGTTTTCAAACAGATATATATCAAGTCTTTGCTTCATTTGTAAATCCTCTTATTTATTGCTTTTGCATCAAGATTATATTTTTCAAGAAGCTCATTTACGCTTCCGTGTTCAACAAATCCGTCAAGCCCCGCATTTTCCACATTTCCTTTAAAACCGTTTTCGGTAAGCATACCTGCCACCGCCTGCCCCATTCCGCAGGAAGTCATATTGTCTTCAAGGGTAATTACTCTGCCTGTCTTCTGCGCAGATTTTAAAATGGGTTCAAAATCTATTGGTTTAATGCAGTTTAAATGAATGTGGTCGCCGTCAAATTCTGCTTTTGATGCAACCTCTGTCATTTTTGACATTGTAACTAAAGTAACATCCTTGCCTTCTCTTAAAATTCTTGCCCCTCTTACCTTAACATCAACACCGTCATCCACTGCATTTCCTTTGGGATACCTTATAAAAACAGGACAGTTATCTTCAAGGACTGCAGTTTCTATTGCTTTTTCAAGCTCGTTTTTTGTGCAGGGCGTATAAATTTTAACTCCGGGAATACCCATAAGCATAGGAACATCGAAAATTCCCTGGTGAGTTTCTCCGTCGGGACCTGAAATTCCGCCTCTGTCCACAAGGAAAATCACGTGTCTTTCTGACAAAGCCACATCGTGGATTATATTGTCATAACATCTCTGAAGAAAAGTTGAATAAACTGCAAAAACAGGAATTTTACCCTGTGACGCAAGTCCGCCGCAGAATGTAACCGCATGTTCCTCACTTATGCCCACATCAAAAAACCTTTCGGGAATTTCTCTGTGGAAGCGGTAAAGCCCCGTGCCATCCTCCATTGCTGCACAGACTGCAACAATTCTATCATCTTTTTTACCAAGCTCCGTTATTTTTGCGCCTGCTATCTCGGAATAACTGTTATTATTGATTTTTTCTTCAATGGGTTTTTCACAGTCAAAGCTTCCGGTTCCGTGATAAAGACCGGGAGTTTCTTCTGCAAAGGAATAGCCCTTACCTTTTTTTGTAACAACGTGTATAAACACAGGCTGTTCCATTGTTTTTGCTCTTTCAAAAACTGTTGTCATTAATTCAATGTCGTGACCGTCAATCGGTCCTATATAGTTAAAACCGAATTCCTCAAATATTGTACCGGGGATAAGTGCGTGTTTGATTCCGTGCTTTGTACTTTTGAGAAATTTACTTATGCCATTTCCAAGCTTCGGTATTTTTTTAAGTATTCTTTCAACATCCGATTTGAAACTGGCATATCCGGGTTGTGTTCTTAATTTGGTAAGATAATTTCTTAAATTCCCCACATTGGGAGAGATTGACATTTCGTTGTCGTTTAATATTACAATAAGATTTGTGGAAGAACGTCCCGCATTGTTGATTCCTTCCATTGAAAGACCGTTTGAAAGGGATGCATCACCCACAACGGCTATTGCAAAATTACTGTTTCCTGACAGCTTATTGGCCTCGGCAATTCCGTAAGCAACTGAAATTGCCGTTCCGGAATGTCCTGTTGCAAAAGTGTCATATTCACTCTCGGCCGGCTTCGGGAAACCGGAAATTCCGCCCAGAGTTCTCAATGTTCTCATTTTATCTTTTCTGCCTGTAAGAATTTTATGTACATAGCTCTGATGTCCCACATCATAAACTATCTTATCTTCAGGAAGATTAAAGGTTTTAAGAAGTGTAAGGGTAAGCTCAACCACACCAAGATTTGATGCAAGATGTCCCCCGTTTTTTGAAACAGTTTCAATAAGCAAATCCCTTATTTCCCGTGAAAGCTGCTTAAGCTGTGTATTATTCAGTTGTTTTAAATCTTTGGGATAATTAACCGAATCAAGTATTTTCACATTATTTCCTCTTTTTGAATTTAAACAGCGAAATTATTCTTCCTGCGAAATAAACTATGTAGCTGTTATAAGAAATAGCCACAAATTTACCCGCCGCTTTTCCTCCGACGGTAAGTGCCGAAACAGTGCCTGTTATTAAAAGCGAAAGCCAGAGCACCTCTGTTACACTTTTCCCCTGAGAAATTATTGCAATTATTGCGGTGCCGATGCTGCCGCTGACAATTCCGCAAACATCACCTACAACATCGTTTGCGATATTTGAAACTTTTTCTGCATTCTTAATAAGTGAAATTGCTTCCTTTGCACCTTTTATTCTGTCCGACGCCATTGAAAGAAATGCCGCATCGTCCGCAGAGGTAACAGCCATACCTATAATATCAAAAACAATACCTATCATAATAACCGCAATAAGAAGTATAAATGCATAATAAATTGCAATACTCTCCATTAAAACTTTTGATACGGTCTGCAGAATAAGAGCAATAACAAAAGTGAGAAATGTTATTCCCAACACATACTTAAGGCTTATTTTTTTCTTGCTTGTTTTAAATTTAACTTTTCGCTTTCGGGGTTCCAAATAATTTCTCCTCTTTAAAAATATAATAAACAATGGCAGCGCACAAGGTAAATTTTACGGCTTAGGTCCGGTCGGTTTTCCCAGAGTGTTTCCGGCTCGTCGCCAATCCCGGAGGTTTCCGCTTACAACACTCCCCAAAGCATTACTGGTCTTTGGTACCTGATTGCCACTTAGTCCGCACTGCAATCCCCTGTGCGCCTGCATAGAACAGTCTAGAAGATTTCCTTAACAGATTTGCTCATTCTTAGCCTCTTTTGCAGATATGGTTTCACAGAGCGATAGTAACAGGCGATTGGCCTAACCGCCTGAAACCTGATCCCTGATCCGCCATAGCCACTCAAGGCAGGCTACTCTGCCCACAGCTTTTTAATTACCGCAAAGCAGGTTTAACCCTGCGTCGTAGCTTTTTTTAGTTTGCTTTACAGCAATCCTGAAAATACGCCACAATCACAGGTCTCCACGAAAAAAGGGTACATATTCTGCATGCCATTGCAGTATGCCCTTAATTCTTAACTCCCAGCACCAACCCTCGATTGGGCATCGAAAGCCGGCACCAGGAACTTCATCGATATGCCCTTCAACGGATTTTTAGGCCCGTCCTGGAAATGAGCAACTCTGACTAGAATACTGCGCCATTGCTATTAAGTCTATATAGTTATACATCGTTAATTGTATCACAAATTATCCAAACTGTAAATAGATTTATTGCATTTTTAAATTATTTCTTCTATTATTATTGACAAATTCATAATTTAGGTATATAATGTACAAATCAACCGTTTGTTGACAGATTTTAAAAAATCAACCGGCGGTTGAAAATTATGCAGATTAATTTCGAAAGGAAGTATTATAAGATGAGTAGAGTTTACAATTTTTCAGCAGGCCCGTCAATGTTGCCTGAGCAGGTGCTGAAAACAGCAGCAGCAGAAATGCTTGATTACAACGGAAGCGGTCAGAGCGTAATGGAAATGAGCCACCGTTCACCGGTTTATGATGCAATCATAAAAGAAGCAGAAAAAGATCTTCGTGAAATTATGAACATTCCCGACAATTACAAAGTTCTTTTCATGCAGGGCGGTGCTTCAACACAGTTTGCAGCTGTCCCCCTCAACCTTATGAAGAACGGCAAGGCAGACTACATTGTTTCAGGTCAGTTCTCAAAGAAGGCTTATGAAGAAGCACAGAAATACGGCGATGCAAAATGTGTTGCATCATCCAAAGACAGAACTTTTGCTTACATTCCCGAAATTACTCCCGATATGATTCGTGAAGATGCAGACTATGTTCAC